>NZ_JBWZET010000334.1:0-20889 GCF_056722145.1 Rhizomicrobium sp.
CAACAGCTTTGCCTATGACACAGTGATCTCGGTCCGGGCCCGCCCCGAGCAGGTCGCGGCCGAGGTCGAACGGCTGATCGCGGGCACGCCGCGGCTGGTCGCCTCCGGCCGGTGGCGCTCGCAGCAGAAGACCAACATCCTCGCTTTCCTCGACAATTCGGTCCGGGCGGTAGGCTGTGGCGGGATGCCGACGACGGTCATCCTGGCCAGCGACGGGATCGAGGATTCTGAATACGCCCGCCTCACCCATGGCGACGGCCTGCCGCCACCCGACCACCGGCTCTACCGCGGCTGCGCCAAGCTGGCGATCTACGGCATCGGCCAGGGCACCGGCAGCCCGGTGATGACGGCACGCCTGCGCAGCCAATGGGACGGCTGGGCGAAAACAGCGGGTTTCGGCCAATTCGAAGCGCTCAACGACTGGTAAAATGCCCCGTCGCGGCGGTATAAGCTGATCTTGACTCAGAATACTCTGCTGTGTAGAGTTATCTACGTAGAGGCCAATCATGTCGCTGTCGTCCGAAGAAGCCGCCGCCAGTCTCAACCAGGTTCAGGAAGCGAGCCGGCGCTCGACCGAACTCTATTTCTATCACCGCTCCTCGCCGCACCTGATCATGTGGGGCGTTATCTGGATCATCGGCTATGGCGGCAGCGGCCTGTTCCCGCAGTATTCGTTGTATCTGTGGCTCGGCTTGGTTGTTGTCGGCTGCGTCGGCGGCGTGCTGCTGTCGCGCTGCAGCGCGCCCGACGGTTCGACCTCAGGTCCTCACGCATGGCGCATGGGCGCCTTGTGGACGATCATCCTGTTTTTCGTGTTCGCCACCTACGCCATCCTCGTGCCCCATCAGGCCAAACAGCTCTGCGCCTTCCCGGCGCTGCTCACCGGCTGCGTCTACATGGCGATCGGGCTGTGGCGCGGCCTACGCTATGTCATTTCCGGCATCGTCGTCGTGAGCCTGACCCTGGTCGGCTATTACTACATCGAACCGATCTTCATCTGGTTTGCCCTGGTCGGCGGCGGCGCCATGATCCTGACCGGCCTGTGGTTCCGGACGGTGTGACATGGAACAGCCCGATCCCACCATCCACCAGCCCGTCCGCCTCAAGATCATGGCCGCTCTGAAAGCGCTGCCGTTCGGCGAAGCGATCGAGTTCGTGCGGCTGAAGGCGATTGTCGCTGCCACCGAGGGCAATCTCGGGGCCCATATCACTACGCTGGAAGAGTCCGGCTATGTCGGCGTCCAGAAGGATTTCGTCGGCAAGCGCCCGCGTACCCGCGTTGGGATGACGAGCCAAGGCCGCCGCGCCTTCGACGAGTACGTCGCATACTTGCAGGAAATCATCGGTCGCTGAGGCGGGCGCGGATGTCGTCGGGCGTCTGACCGGCGTCCCTGAGCGCCCGTAAGGTCACGGCGTGGTCGCGCTTGGAGAATTTGCGCCCCGCGGCATCGAGGATCAGGCGATGATGAGCGTAGGCCGGCTCCGGCAAGCCGAGCAGCGTTTGCAGCACGCGCTGGACATGGGCCGCGGCGAACAGATCGTGGCCCCGGGTGACAAGATCGACGCCTTGAAACGCGTCATCGACAACGACGGCGAGATGATAGGCGGACGGGGTTTCCTTGCGCGCCAGCACAACATCGCCGAACCGCAGCGGATCGACAGCGATGGCGCCGTGCTCGCCGGCCGGGCCTGAGCCCTGCTCATTGAACCACAGCGAACCGACTATCGCCGCAGCTTTCTCGGCATCGAGCCGCCACGCATAGGCAATGCCGGATGCGATCTTGTCGGCGCGCTCGGAGGGCAAAAGTTGGCGGCAGGTGCCGGGATAATGCGGCCCGTCGGGACCGTGCGGGGCGCCCGCCGCACTGGCGATTTCCTTGGCGATGTCGGCGCGGCTGCAGAAACAGGGATAAAGCAGCTCAAGGCGCTTCAAACGATCGAGGGCGGCGCCATAGGCTCCCATCCGCTCCGATTGGCGCAGCACCGGGCGCTCCCAGCGAAGCCGGAGCCATTCCAGATCTTCGAAGATCGCAGCTTCGTAGTCGGGACGGCAGCGGGTGCTGTCGATGTCTTCCACCCGAACCAGGAAGCGCGTGCCCCGCGCCGCCGCGGTCAGGGCGGCAAAAGCGTGGCCGAGATGCAGATGGCCGGTGGGACTGGGGGCAAAGCGGGTGGTCGGCATGGCGCGCCATCCTTGCGATTTGCGCCGTCACGTCAAATGCTCCAATTCCCGCGACAAAGGTGCGTTTTCCTCGCCCGGCGTCGCCATTCCGTCACACCGAATCACGTACCTTTGCGGCGGGATTGGCACATGTGCTTGGCTTTGCCGGTTCCCGCTCGTAGAGTGGCAGCGCTATGATACGGAGGCAGGTCTTCCAAAGGGTCGTGTCGTGTTAGCCGCGCGCAGTCCCGACAACTGCCCGGCCCTCGTTCTCAACGCCGACTTCCGTCCGTTGAGCTACTTCCCGCTGTCTCTATGGTCCTGGCAGGACACCATCAAGGCGGTGTTCCTGGACCGCGTCAACATCCTGGAAGAATACGATCGCTGCGTGCGCTCGCCGTCGCTCGAGATGCGGCTGCCCTCGGTGGTATCGCTCAAGACCTACATCAGGCCGGCGCGCAATCCCGCCTTCACCCGGTTCAATGTATTTCTTCGCGACCGCTTCCAGTGCCAGTACTGTGGCGCCGATGAAGACCTGACTTTCGATCACGTCATCCCGCGTTCGCGCGGTGGCCGCACCACCTGGGACAATGTGGTGACGGCGTGTGCGCCGTGCAATCTGTTGAAAGGCGGCCGGCTGGCGCAGCATTGCGGCATGCATCCGCGCCAGCGCCCGCACCGGCCGTCCGTCAACGAACTCAGAAACAACGGCCGCCAGTTCCCGCCCAACTATCTGCACGACAGCTGGTCGGACTATCTTTATTGGGATACCGAACTCGAGCCGTAATCAGACGAGCAATGTCACTTCGACATCGTCGCCGAACGGCAGCGACAGGTAGGCGCTGCTGCC
Source organism: Rhizomicrobium sp. (assembly GCF_056722145.1). Classification (NCBI taxonomy): domain Bacteria; kingdom Pseudomonadati; phylum Pseudomonadota; class Alphaproteobacteria; order Micropepsales; family Micropepsaceae; genus Rhizomicrobium; species Rhizomicrobium sp. The sequence goes on from NZ_JBWZET010000334.1 coordinate 3,012, forward strand.
GCGCACCTTCGCCACATATTCCGGGCTCATGTCGGCATTGTCGGCGACAATAAGCGTTCCGGCGACGAAGCGTGGGGCGAGAAGATCGAAGATCGCGGGATAGAGCGGCTTGGCGCCGTCGAGCAGCGCCAGATCGATCGCATCGGGCAGATCGCTGGCCAAGGTTTCGAGCGCGTCGCCTTCGCGTAACTCGACGAGATCGGCCAGTCCCGCTTCGGCCAGCGTCCGGCGCAGCTGCGCCGCCTTGCCGGATTCGAATTCGGTGGTGATCAGCCGGCCGCCGCCATTGTCCTTTAGCGCTGCCGCCAGATGCAGCGTCGACACCCCGAACGAGGCACCGAATTCGACGATGGCGCTGGCGCGGGTGGCGCGGGCAAGCAGATAGAGAAGACGCGCCGTCGCCGGCGACACCGCGAGATACTGATCCTTGGTGGCGGCATAGAAGGCGCGATAGTCGCGGGTCGGATCGGCGGTGGCGATGATATCGGCGCGGGCGGCGGCAAAGGCGGCATCGCTGGCGTCGGCGGCGGCGAGGAGACGGTTGAGAAGCGGGGCGAGAGTCGAATAGGTGGTCATGGGGGCTTGCCTAAGGAGGTTGCAGGCATAATATGTGAATGTTTCGTCGCATTCACAATTCGCATTCGGATTCCCCGATGGGTCGCACCGCACGATCTGGCATTTCGCTACGAAAAGAGCCGCGTCAGCAGCGCTCGCGCCATCTCGTCGATGCCGTTCTCGAAGCAGCCATTCGCATTTTGAAAGGTGGTGGCGCGTTCACCATGGCGGCGATTGCCGAAAAGGCCGGCGTCAGCGTTGGTTCCCTGTACCAGTATTTTCCCAACAAGCAGGCGGTGCTGTTCCGGCTGCAGACGGCGGAGTGGGACGCCACCTATAGCGCGATCGCCCGCATTCTTGAGGATCGCAGTGTCGCGGCGGAACGCCGGCTCGAGGCCATGATCCGGCTGTTCTTCGCGTCGGAGCGCGACGAAGCTCCGTTCCGCCGCGTCCTCAGCGAGGCATCTCCGCTGTACCGCACCACGCCCGAAGCGCTGGCGCAGAAGAAACGCTCGCGCAAAATGATGGGCGACTTCATCGCCGAGGTTCTGCCGTCCGCAAGCCCGCCAATGCGCGCCTTTGCCGCCGATTTTGTCAAATCCACCATCACCGCGCTCGGCGTACGCCTGTCGAATGAGCCGCGTTCGGCAGCCGAAACCGAAGCCTTCGCCGCCGCCACCGCCGACATGCTGATCGCCTGGCTGAAGAAGCGTTAAATCCGCGTCGACAGCGCGATCGCCAGTTTGCAGCCGTGTTTGATTGCGGCCGTCAGCAGCGGATGGCCGAGGGCTTTTTCTGAGCCATGGGCAAGCGCGGTGTCGCGATGGGCGACCTCTTCGGCGCGGAATTGTTCGACCGTCGCGGACAAGGCGGGATCGCTCGTCGCAAGCGCTTCGATCTGGCCCTGATAGTGCTCGTCGATCACCTCTTCCACCGCTTCGGTGCAGGCCATCGCGGTGCGCTCGCCCATCAGGGCGGTGGCGGCGCCGAGCGCGAAACCGGCAACGTGCCACACCGGCTGCAGCAGTGTCGGGCGGACGCCACGCTCGGCGATCAGGCGCTGGAACGTCGCCAGATGCGCGTCTTCCTGCTTGGCCATGTGACGGATGGCATCGGCGGCCTTCGACTGACGCGTCCCGAACATCGCCATCTGGCCGGCATAAATGCGCACTGCGCCGTATTCGCCGGCGTGATCGACGCGGATCATCGCCGCGGTGTCGACGTGGGTGCCGGGCGCGGCGGGCCGCGGTTTTCTCAAGAATGCCTCACGAATTGGCCCATTGGTCGAGCGCCGGGACCGGCAGCTTGATCTTTTTCAACAGCAGCAACACGCCAAGCACCACCACCGTTCCCGAGCAGAGGAAATTGTAGCCCGCCAGCGAGATGTGGAACAGGGTCCAGCCGGGCTGGTCGCAGCGCACCACCGGCGCATTCAAATCCATGTTCGCGCTGAGGTGGACGAGCGGACCGGTACAGCTTTGCGGGCCGGGAACGAATTTGTATTCGACCAGCGCCTGCCAGAAGCCGAGGCCGGCGGTGACGGCAATGGCAGCGAGCGTCAGCCAAGCGAGAATGCGCACCGAGTCGCGGTCGATGACGCGCGCATAAAAAAGCAGGGCGCCGCCCAATCCGGCCACAATGGCGCCATCATGCGGCCAACGCTGCCAGTGACACATCTCGCACGGAATGACGTTGAATCCGTATTGGAAAATCAACGCGCCGAGGATCATCGCCAACGAATAAGAGCCTGCCAGCAGAGCCACCTTGTCTTCACGCATGATACGATCATCCTTTGCGAACGCGCCATTTCACAACGCTTCGTGCGGAATCGAAAGCCGTGCTCGATTACAAAGTCAACATGTTTGAAGGACAATTTTTCTTGCGCGAGGCGGTTTGAGGGTTAGAAACAATGCCGCATGCGCATTGAGACGGCGTTGTCGTCGCGTATAAAGGCGCCTCTTTCGGAAAGGACATCAGGGTTGGCTGCCAGACGCATTGTGCGGCGCGAGCTGTTGAAGATCGACGGCTGCGCCGTCGAGTTGAGCGTCAAGCTCAATCCCAGCGCACGCCGGCTGATCGTGAAGGTGCATCCCGTCACCGGTGAAGTGATGGTGATCGCGCCGACCAAGCGCGCGCTCGACCGTGCCGTGGAATTCGCGCGCGGCGAGTCCGATTGGATCGCGCGTCAGCTTGCCCAGGTGCCGAGCCGCGTCGTCTTGGCGCCGGGCGCCCATATTCCGCTGCGTGGTGCCGATCATCTGATCGTCAAGGGCGATGTCGGCGCGGTGTCGATCGAGCCCGGCATCATTCGTGTCGCCGGACGCAGCGAGCATGCGCCGCGGCGCATTGTCGATTTTCTCAAGAAGCAGGCCAAGCGTGAGCTCGAGCAGAAAAGCTTCACCTACGGCGCCAAGCTCGGCATCAAGCCCAAGCGCATCACGGTGCGCGACACCGCCAGCCGCTGGGGCTCGTGTTCATCGACGCGCTCCTTGTCGTTCTCGTGGCGGTTGATCCTGGCGCCGAGCTTCGTGCTCGATTACGTCGTGGCCCACGAAGTCGCGCACATGAAGGAAATGAACCACGGTACCGGCTTCTGGCGCCTGGTCGAAAGCCTGATCGGCGATGTCGATCCGGCGCAAGCCTGGCTGCGCCAGCATGGCTCGGCCCTGCACCGCTACGCACCACGCTAAGTTCCAAACAATTTATCCAGCAGTTGCTGGAAGCTGTCGGGCTTCTTGTCGGCGGCCGGCGGCTGCTCGGGCTGCTGCGGCTGGTCGGTGGCATTCTCGGCGGTCAACGCGGTGGCGCCCGGCAACGGTTTCGCCGGCAGGCCTTGTTCGGCGCCGGTCATGAAGCTCTTGAAGATACGGGCCGGCAGCGTGCCGCCGGTGGCGTGAACCATGGCGCTGTTGTCGTCATTGCCGATCCACACCGCGCAGACCAGATCGGCGGTGAAGCCGACGAACCAGGCGTCGCGATAATCCTGGGTGGTGCCGGTCTTGCCGGCGGTGGGGCGATCGTCGAGCCGGGCCGCCTTGCCGGTGCCGTAGCTGACGACGTCGGTCATCAGTTCGGTCATGGCGGTGAGGTTTTCGGGCGCGATCACCTGGGTCGGTGTCGGCGCCTGGCGCTGCCACAAAACTTTCCCCGATTTCGTCTTGATGCTGACGATCCCGTAGGGACGAATGGCAAACCCGCCATTGGCGAACGGGGCATAGGCGGCGGTCATTTCGAGCGGGTTCACCACCGAGGTGCCGAGCGCCAGGGAGGACACCGCCTGCAGCGGCGTTTCGATGCCGAGCCGCTTGGCGGTATGGGCGACCGCCTTGGGTCCGACCTCCTGGGTCAGCTGCACCGCCACCGAATTCGACGAGATCGCAAACGCCTCGCGCAGCGAAACCTGGCCGCGGTATTTGCCTTCATAGTCCTCCGGCTGCCAGCCTTTGATGTTGATCGGCCCGTCGTTCATCACGTCGCTCGGCTTGCGGCCATGCTCGAAGGCGGTGAGATAAACGAACGGCTTGAACGAGGAGCCGGGCTGGCGCTGGGCGTCGGTGGCGCGATTGTAGGGGCTTTGGGTATAGGAGGCACCACCAACCATCGCTCGCACGGCGCCGTCGGGCGCCATCGCCACCAGCACCGCTTGGCTGGCGTTGTACTTGGCGCCTTCTTCGCGCAAGCCCGCGGCGACGGCGCGTTCGGCTTCACCCTGGGCATCGATGTCGAAGGTGGTTTCCACCACCAGCGCTTCCTGGATGTCCCCGACATAGCCCTGGATCTGGTTCATCACCCAGTCGGCGAAATAGCCCGAGCCCGGCGTGCCGGCGCCGCGGACGATGCGGGCACGCGTGGTTTCGGCATCACGGCGGGTGTCTTCGTCGATGAAGCCGGACTCCTGCATCGCCATCAAGACAACGCCGGCGCGGGCATGGCTGGCATCGGCATCGAACATCGGATTGTAGCGCGCGGGAGCCTTCACCGAGCCCGCCAGCATCGCCGCTTCGGGCAGGGTCAGTTCGCTCGCATGCTTGCCGAAGAAGCGCTGCGAAGCCGCTTCGATGCCGTAGACGCCGGAGCCGAAATAGACCCGGTTCAGATAGAGCGTCAGGATCTGGTCCTTGGAATAGCGGTACTCGAGATAGAGCGCGAGCATCGCTTCCTGGATTTTGCGCTGGAAATTGCGGTCGGGCACCAGGAACAGGTTTTTCGCCAGCTGCTGGGTCAGGGTCGATCCGCCCTGCACCACATGCCCGGCCGAGGCGTTGGTCATTGCGGCGCGGGTCAGTCCGATCGGATCGACGCCGAGATGACTGCGGAAGCGACGATCTTCGATGGCGATGAAGGCGTTGGGCACATAGGACGGCAGCGTGCCGACTTCGATCAGCACGCCCTGGGTCAGGCCTTTGCGGCTGATCAGGCGATGGGCGTGGTCGTAGATGGTGACATCGCGCGACGGGCCGTTGGTCAGCAGCGTGTTGACGTCGGGCAACTCGGACAAAAAGCGCGAGAAGAAAATACCGCCGAAAATAGTGCCCCAGGCGAAGAACAGGACCAGGACATAGGGCCAGATGCGGCGACGCTTGGGCGGCGCCTTGGGGCTGGTCGCGCGCTCGGCAATCTCATCGACCTTGTTGCGGGACCGCGCCATGGCACGCCTTTTCCGGGAGACGATAGTCTGGCGGCGACTGGTTAACAGCCGTTAAACATTCCGGTTCCCGGAAGCGAAAACAAAATGGGCCGGAGTTGCCTCCGACCCACGCAAAACCCGGAAAGACCGGCCGTTTCAACCGCCGATATTGAGCTTGGCGCCTTCGTTCTCGAGATTGCCGCGATAGGCCTTTATGCGGACGGTGCCCGAGCCCATCGCCTCGATCTTGGGATTGACCGCCATGCCGCCAAAACTGACGTTGCCCGACCCCATGATTTCGACCTTGAGCGGATTGGCTTCGCCGCCGGCAATGGTAACTGAGCCGGAGCCGGCAATCGACGCGCTGGCGGAGCCATGGACGCTGGCGGCGGAGAAATCGCCCGAGCCGGCAATGTCGACATCGATCGGGCCGTTGACGTTGCCGGCGGTGATCGAGCCCGAGCCGGCAATGTCAGCCTTGATGCGGGCGACGTCGCCGACGCGGATATTGCCCGAACCGGCGGTATCGACATCGACCGGGCCATAGACATTGGCGATCGTCAGCTTGCCGGCACCGGCCATGTCGAGCTTGGCCGACAGGACGTTACCCACCGTCGATTCGGTATAGCCCTGCACGGAAAACTTGAGCGGGCCCAGGGTGTTGCCGATGTTGACGTTGCCGGCGGTCTCATCGACATCGACGGGCGCGCCGCGCGGCACCACAATGTGGATTTGGAGCTGGCCGGGATTGTTGCTGAAACCACGGAAATCAAACCAATGGCGCCAATCCCACACTGAGCCGACATGTTCGGATTCGACTTGCAGGGTACCGCCGCTGGCGCGGACGTGGACGCGGCTGACCCGGTCGGCCAAGCCCGAAATCTGGATCGCCATCGGGCCCGAATCCTTGACATCAACCCGGACGGTGCCGACCACGGACTCGAGCTTGAGGGCGCGGGCGTCATAGGTCTGCCAGCTCCCGTTGATCCAGCCGTTGTTATCGGCGGCGAGCGCCGGAAGGGTCACGGCGGCGGCCAGGGCTGCACCGATCACTAGCGAAGACATGCGCATGACAAACTCCACCCACAAAAATTCCTGCCCACAACAGATAGTCTCAGCCTGCTGGTGCGCATAGACGGTCAAAAATGCAGAGCCCGGCTTCGGCTCGCGAAGGGGTTCAAACTAGCGGCAGTGTAACCGAAAACGAGCCCCGCGGCGCCTCCGGCTGCAGCATGGATTCGTAAGCCGATTCAAGGCTGCGGCAGAACAGGACGGGGTCGAATAAGGGCGCCGAGGACGCGCTGGCGAGCGTTTGGCGCAGCGCGCCGAGATGGTCGGGTGCGTGCGCCAGCGCCAGCGCCGTGGCCTCGTAGGTGGCCAAATCGGCGACAGCCAGCGCGGAAACGCCCAGCGCCCTCAGCAGAGCAGGGGCGACGCGGCTGGCAAAACTGCGACCCTCCACGGTCAGCACCGGCACCCCCGCCCAGAGAAAATCGCTGGCGGTGGAGTGGGCCCCGTATGGCGTGGTGTCGAGGAACAGGTCGGCCGCCGCCAGTCGCGCCAGATGATCGGGGCGTTGTTCCAGCCGCGGCGCGAACACGATGCGCTCCGGCTCGACCCCGCGCGCGGCGGCTTCCGCCGACAGGTTCTGGTGCACGGTGGCGTCCTGGGTATTGAGCCACAGCACGCTGCCGGCCACCTGCTTGAGAAGCCGCATCCACACGGCGAATACCGCCGGCGAAATTTTGTGGGCATTGTTGAAGCCGCAAAACACGAAGCCGTCCTGCGGCAGACCCAGCGCGGCGCGCGGCGGACAGGGGCGCCGTTCGGTGCCGGCGTCGCGCGGCAGATAGCTGAACGGCAGGCGCACGACCTTTTCGCTGTAACAGGCTTCCAGCGACGGCGGGATGATGACCGGATCGGCGATGAGGTAGTCGATGAAGGTGGCGCCGGTGGTGCCGGGATATCCGAGCCAGCCGACTTGCACCGGACACGGACGCGAACGCAGCGCCGCGGTGCGGCCGTCGGCGGTGTAGCCCGCGAGATCGACGACGATGTCGATGTCGTGACGGCTGAGGAGATCGGCGATTTCGCGATCCGAGGCCCGCCCGGCTTCGATGAAATGCTCGAAGGCGCCGCGCAAACGCCGGCGGGTTGCGGTTTCCTCGCCCGGCGCGGTGCAGATGCCAAAGGTCTCGAACCGCGTCCGGTCATGGGCTTCCCACACTTCCACGGCGACGTGGGCGACCGGATGGGCATGAAAATTGGGCGACAGATACGCGACCTTGCGCCGGCCTCGCGATATCGGCCGGGCTGGTCGCGGCACCGCGGCGGGCGCCCATTTTTTGGCGGCCTGGAGCTGCAGTTCCGGGTTGTCGAAGCCGAGCGCCAGAGCGAACGGATCGACGGCGCAGCCGGCCCGTACCAGCCGTTCGAGCGTTCGCTTGCGCTTGTCATAGTCCGCCCAATCGCAACGGCCCAGCGCGACGACGAACGCCATTGCGGCCGCCAGCCCGCAATCGGGATCGGCCGCCAGCGCCGCCTCGCAACCAATCATCGCGTCGTCGAGACGGTTCAGCTTTTGCAGTGCATAGGCGCGATTATAAAGGGCCGGGGCGTGGCGTGGGGCGATCGCCAGGGCGCTGTCGAAGGCGGTGAGCGCCTGGCTGAGGGCGCCGGCATCGGTCAGCAGGCAGCCCATGTTGAAATAGGTGTAGGCGGCATTGGGATCGCGCGCCAACGCCTCCTGATAGGCCGCCAGCGCTTCGTCCCGGCGCCCGAGGTCGCCGAGAATGATGGCTGCGGCGACCAGCACGTCGGCCTCGCCGGGATGGGCCTGGGCGGCATTGGCGAGATCGACCAGAGCCGCCTCGCTGTCGCCCGCCTCGTGGCGGATTTTCGCCCGGCCGATCAGGGCGCTGCGGTGGAGAGGCTCGCGGACCAGCGCCGCCTCAAACGCCACCTGTGCGTCGGCTTGGCGGGCGAGCGCCGCGAGCGCGTCGCCGCGCGCGGCATGCAGGGCAGCGGCATTGGGTGCCACCGCCAGGCCCGCCTCGGCTGCGGCGAGCGCTTGGTCCGGCGCATCAGCGAGAAGGCTCCCGGAAAGACCGGCGGCGGCCGGGGCAAACTGGGGATCAAGTGCGACGGCGTTGCGATAATGCTTGGCGGCCTCGCGGTTTTCGTCGCGCTTGCGATAGGCTTCAGCAAGATGGAACTCGGCCAGCGGATTGTTGGCGAACAGTGCCAGCGAGCGGGTGATCAGATCCACCGAGGCGCGCAGGTCGCTTTGCTGCGCCTTCAGCACGCCGAGGAAATGCAGGGCGTGATACTGGTTCGGCTGTAGCGCCAACACTTCACGATAGGCGCGTTCGGCCTCCTCAAGGCGGCCGGCATGATGGAGCCGCAACGCGTCATTGATGGTCATGGATTCACCGTGAAGCTGCACCGCTCGCCGGCACGACGCTGGACGATCATGGTGCGATAGGCCGCTTCCAGGGCGCGGGTGTAGGCGGCGATGTCGAACAGGCGGGCGCGGTTTCTTTCAAGCGTGGCGCGAGCGGCGGCGCACCGGGTCGCAGCAAGGGTGCGCGCGATGCGTTCGTAATCGGCGAGATCGGCGGCGACGAGATCGTGCAATCCGACTGCGGCAAGCTGGCTGGCGCCGACGCGGGTGGCGAAACTATTGCCGGCCACCGTCACCACCGGCACGCCCGCCCACAGCATGTCGCTGACGGTGGCATGGCCGCCATAGCAGCTTGTGTCGAGGAAGACATCGATCAGCCGCAAGCGCCCGAGATAGGCCGCACGATCATCGAGGCGGTCGGCAAAGACGAGACGGGCGGGGTCGATGCCGCACGCCGCCGCACGCCGCCGGAGGTTTTGCTGCGCGATGGGATCGGCGATGTTAAGCCACAACACACTGCCTGGCACCGCAGCGAGGAGCCGCATCCAGACCTCGAACAGGTCCGAATCCAATTTGTAGGCTCCGGCGAAGCCGCCGAATACCAGTCCGTTTGGCGGCAGGCCGGCGTCGGACCGCGCGGGCGGCGGTGCGGGCGCGATGGTGGTATCGCGCGGCATGAAGCTGAACGGCAGGCGCACCACCGTTTCGTCGTAGCAGCCCTCGTCGGCGGGCGCGATCACGGTCGCATCGGCGATGATGTAATCGACATAAGCGGCGCCATAGGTGCCGGGATAGCCGAGGAAATTGACCGCCACCGGGGCCGGGCGCGACTGCAACGCCCAGGGACGGCCGCGAAACGTGTGGCCGCTGATATCGACGACAATGTCGAGGTCGAGCGTCTCGATCAGGCGGGCAAGCTCGCCGTCGTTGCAATCGCCGCTTTCGACGAAACGGTCGAAGGCGTTCATCACCCGTGCCTGGAATGGCGTGCCATCGGGCGGGCTGAGACTGATGGCGATGATTTCGAAGGCGCCGCGATCATGGCGCTCGATCACCTCGATGATCTGATGGGCGACGACATGGTTGCGCCAATCGGCCGACAGATAGCCGATGCGAACACGCGCGTGGGCTGCGACCGACGGGGCTTGCCGCGTGGCCCTACCCGCAGCGAGCCTTGCCGCCTGGCGATGCAACGCCGGATCATCGGTGGCGTAGAGCAGCATGAACGGATTGATCGGGGCTCCGGCACGGGCGGCGGCGATGATGTCGGCTCCGGCCTTCGCGCGGCGGGAAAAATCGCACGCCGCGGCAATCAGGGAAAAACGCGTCGTCAGCGCATCGACTTTGCCGGGCACCAGCGCCAGCGCCGCTTCGATGTCGGCCAGCGCCGCGTCGTTGCGGCCGAGCCCCGACAGCGCCGTCGCCCGAGTATAGAGCGCGGCGGCGCAGTTGCGTTCGCGGGCCAGCGCCGCCTCGCAATCGGCGATGGCCTCGGTGTGGCGGCCGAGCAGCGTGCGCGCGCTCGCCCGTCCGCAATAGGCTTCGATCGTGTCCGGCTGGCGCGCCAGGAGGTCGGAATAAACCGCGATGGCGCGCACTGCACCGCCGCATTTCAGCAGCAGGGCGCCGAACTGCTGCAGCAATTCCACATCGCCCGGCTTGATCGCCAGCGCGGTGTCGAAATCGCCGATCGCCTTGCCGACTTCGCCGCGATCGAATTCGGTCAGCGCCCGGATCACCAGCGATTTGGGATCGCCGGGGCGCAACTGAAGACTCTTCTCGATCGCCGCCAGCGCCTCGGCGGTGCGCCCGCTGAGCTGCAACGCCGCCGCCTTGTTGGCATAGCTGAGGGCATCGTTCGGCTGCAATGCCAGGACGGCGTCGTAAGCGGCGACCGCCTCGTCATAGCGCGCCAACGCATGCAGCATCGCCGCCCGTCCGGCGTGAAGGCGGGGAATATCGGGCCTCAGCGCCAGCGCGGCGTCGTATGCGGCGAGCGCCTCCTCGCGGCGGTCGAGTTCGGCGAGAGAGGACGCAAGCTGGAAGAAAATCACCGGATCGGACGGCTTCACATTGGCCGCGGTCGCGAACAGTCCCACGGCACCGGCATGATCGCCGCGGCCGGCGGTGAGGGCGGCAAGATGCTGCAAGGCCGCGAAATGCTGCGGCTCGTTCGTCAGGGCGGCGCGATAGCAACCCTCGGCCGCCGCGAGGCGACCGGCCTTGTGATGGGCAAGCCCGGCGAGGAACTCCTCATCGGCGGCGGTCATGGCACCAGCCGGTAGCCGCCGTTTTCGGTGATCAGGATGCGCGCGTCGCCGGGGTTTTCCTCGATCTTCTGGCGCAGGCGATAGATGTGGGTTTCCAGCGTGTGGGTGGTCACTGCCGGATTATAGCCCCAGACCTCGTTGAGAAGGGTCTCGCGCGGCACCGTGGCGCCGATCCGGTAGAGGAATTTGAGGATGTTGGTTTCCTTCTCGGTGAGGCGGATTTTGTGCGACGCCTCATCGAGCAGCAGCTTGGCGCTGGGGCGGAAAGTGTAGGGCCCGATGCGGTACATCGCTTCTTCCGAACGGTCGTGGCTGCGCAAATGGGCATGCACCCGCGCCATCAGCACGGCGAAGCGGAACGGCTTGGTGATGTAGTCGTTGGCGCCCGACGCGAGCCCGGCAATGGTGTCGGCATCGCTATCGGCGGCTGTGAGCAGCACGATCGGGCAGGTGACACCGGCGGCGCGCAACGCCTGGCACAGCGCCCGGCCGTCGCCGTCGGGCAGGCCGACGTCGAGGATCATGAATTCGTAGAGGCCGTCGGCGGCTTGGGCGCGCGCCGTGGCACAATCGCCGGCGCGTTCGACGGCGTAATTGCCTTCCTGGGTGAGCTGTTCGGCCAGGGAGTCGGCGAGCATTTCGTCGTCTTCCACCAAGAGGACACGCTTGGCGCTGGTCATGATCGGTGTGGCTTCCTTGCGAGGGGCGGGCCGGACTCTATCCGGTTTTCCCGTGCTGGTGTATTGGGATAGCCATCATGACGCCATTGCGCCGCGCCCCGCCCCCCGCCCCGGCCGAAATCCGTGCCGGGCTCGACCAGATCGCCCAGGCCATCGACGCCCTCAGGGCCGGACGGCCGGTGCGGCTGATTGGCCCGCGCGGCGGCCACAGCCTGTACGCGGCTGAAACCATCCCGCAAGCGGCCTTGAAACGGCTGTCCCGGCCGCTGCTGATCCTCAGCCATGCCCGTGCCAGGACGTTGAAAATCCGCCTTTACACGCCCGAAGTGGTGGCGTTGGGGATCAAGCCGGGAACCAGCCCGGCCGAGCTGCGCGCCATTGCCGATCCGACCGTCGATCTCGACACCCCGCTGAAGGGCCCGTTCGAGGCCAGGCGCGCCAAGCTCGGACCGGCCTATGCGGCGGCGGTCAAGCTCGCCAAGCTCGCGGGATTGTTACCGGCGGCGGTGGTGGTGACGGCGCGCCAGCGCGGCGCGGTCGGGGTCAAACTGAGCGATGTTGCCCATTACGAATCGGAGGCTGCAGCAAGCCTCGAGATCGTGACGCGGGCCCGGGTGCCGCTGGCGGCGAGCGAGAAAACCGAGCTCGTCGCCTTCCGCGCCGGTGACGGCGCCCCGGAGAACTACGCCATCATCATCGGCGAGCCGGCCAATCCGGTGCTGACGCGGCTGCATTCGGAATGCTTCACCGGTGATCTCTTGGGCTCGCTGAAATGCGATTGCGGCGAACAGTTGCGCGGAGCGATCACCACCATTGCGGCTGGCGGCGGCGGCGTTCTCGTCTATCTCGCCCAGGAAGGGCGCGGCATCGGCCTGATCAACAAGCTGCGCGCCTATCGCTTGCAGGACCAGGGCTACGACACCGTGGAAGCCAACGAACGGCTCGGGTTCGAGGCCGACGAGCGCGTCTATGCGGTGGCGGCGCGGATGCTGCAATTGCTGGGTTTTTCCGCAGTTCGTTTGCTGACCAACAATCCGGAAAAAGTCGCCGGCATCGCCAAGGCCGGCATCACCGTGGCGGAACGCGTGCCGCACGCCTTCCCCTCCAACCGCCACAACGAATTCTATCTGCGCACCAAGGCGGAAAAAGCCGGGCATCTGCTGTGAGAGTGTCCTCCCCGGCCAGGTGAAACCGCGCCATCCGGCAAATCTTGCCGGGTGGCGCCCGGACAATTCCGAGCGATTCCAAGCCCCGCCAGGTTGGCAAGAGGCTTGCTTAACGACGGGCATGGCCGGAACCGACATCGTCCTTCGCAACCAGGATTACGTACGCCAGCATGCGGTGACGCGTACCCCGGAGCCGGCGGCGGAAAAGACCGAGCCCGGCTTCTCGTTCGGCGATTTTTTGGACATCATCAATCCGCTGCAGCACATCCCGGTGGTGTCCACCCTCTATCGCCATCTCACCGGCGACAAGATCGGCACCCCGGAGAAGATCGCCGGCGACACGCTGTATGGCGGCCTGACCGGCTTCCTCAGTTCGGTCGGCGATGCCATTTTCACCGAAGTCACCGGCAGGAGCGTCGGCGACACCGTTTATGCCGCCCTGATCGGGGACGACGAACCCGCCTCAACTGAGGTAGCGGCGCGCGACACCACCTCCGAGCCGGCGGTCAATCCGATCATGATGCAGCGGGCGTCCAACGCCTATCGCGCCGGCGCGGCCCTGTCGTTCGACAAACCGGCCTATCTCGCCATGCCGTAATCGCGGGCGCCGAAGATGGCGGTGCCGACCCGGACATGGGTGGCGCCAAATGCAATCGCGATCTCGAAATCGTCGCTCATGCCCATCGACAGGAAAGGCACACCCGCTTCGCCCGCCAGCTTTTTCATCAGCCCGAAATAGGGCGCCGGGGCGACATCCAGCGGCGGCACGCACATCAGCCCGACGAGGTTAAGTCCCAGCGCCCGCACCGCGGCGACCAGCGCCAGAGCGTCGCGCGGCAGCACCCCGGATTTCTGTGGTTCTTCGCCGATATTGACCTGCACGAACAGCTTCGGGTTGCGCCCCTGCTTGTCGCGCTCGCTGGCGATGGCATGGGCGAGCTTAAACCGGTCGACCGCGTGAATGGCGTCGAACAGACCGACCGCTTCTTTCACTTTGTTGGTCTGCAGGCCCCCGACCATGTGCAGCTCGGCATCGGGATAAGCCTCTTTCAGCGCCGGCCATTTGGCGAGTGCTTCCTGCACCTTGGATTCGCCGAACCGGCGATGGCAGGCGGCGAGAGCGTCGCTGATGGCCTCGGCCGGATGGGTCTTCGACACCGCAATCAGGTGGGTGTCGGGCGCCGGGGCGACGGCGGCCTTGCGCGCCGCGGCGATGCGGCTCTTGATGGACTCCAGATTGGCGGCGATGGGAGACATGAGCTGAGCGATAGACCCGGAGCGCGTTCAGGAAAAGTGCATAGCGGTTTTCCGGCCGAAAGCGCGACAAAAATGGCCCGGGCGCGGCTGGGCAGGGTGGCGGAAAGGCTGGCGCGCACCGCCGCTTCGCCGCTGCCGGCGCTGATTCTGGTCACCGATGACGGGCGCCTCGCCGACCCGGTCGGCGCCGCCACCGCCCTGCCCCGCGGCAGCCTGGTCCTTGTCAGGAGCCGCGACGCGTCCCGCCGCCGCGACTTGGCGCTGGCCTTGCGCGAGGTGGCGCGCGCCCGCGGCCTGTTTCTCTCGATAGGCGGCGATGCGGCCCTGGCGCGCGCGATCGGGGCCGACGGCGTTCATCTCGCCGAAGCCGAGATCAGCGCGGCGGCCTCCCTGCAAGGCCACTTCCTGGTGACGGCGGCGGCCCATTCGCTGGCGGCGCTGCGGCGGGCGGGCGCGGTGGATGCCCTGATCCTCTCCGCCGTGTTCCCGACCGCGAGCCATCCCGGACGGGCGGCGCTCGGCCCGGCCCGCGCCAATCGGATCGCCGCCTTGGCGCCCCAGCCGGTCTATGCCTTGGGCGGCATCACCAGCGAAAACGCCGCCCTTTTGCATGGTTTCTGCGGGATTGCGGCGATCGGAGCGCTGGCGGTCTGACCATCCCTGTCCGAAAAGAGTTGACCGCCGAGATCGTGGCAAGGATGTTCGGGGCCATTCCGGCGAGGAGAAGCCCGTGCAGAAATTGGTCGACATCATCAAGGCGCGCTCGTACCGGCGCGGGTCTTTCACGCTCGCCAGCGGCGCGACCAGCGAATTCTATTTCAACCTCAAGCCGACGATGATGCACCCCGAAGGCGGCTATCTCTGCGCCAAGGCACTGCTGGAAAAAATCCGCAGCGTCGCTGGTGTCGATTACGTCGGCGGCCTGGAGATGGGCGCGGTGCCGGTGATCGCGGCCTTGGCGGCGCAGTCCTTTGCCGACGGCCAGCCGGTCGCCACCTTCTTCGTGCGCAAACAAGCCAAGGATCACGGCACCGGCGAGGTCGTCGAGGGTCTGGCGCCGGGCGAAACCCTGGCCGGCAAGCGCGTCATCATCATCGACGACGTCGCCACCACCGGCGGCTCGATCATCCAGGCCGCCGCAGCCGCCCGCAAAGCCGGCGCCATCGTCGACCACGCCCTGGTGATCCTCGACCGCGAAGAAGGCGGCAGCGAAAACCTCGCCCAAGCCGGCATGACGCTGCTGAGCGCCGTGAAGAAAAGCGATTTTCTCTAACCCCCCGTCTTGGCGCCGGGGCGCTACGCCGGGTCGGCCGGGGATGACAGCGGCGGTTACCCCTGTCCGCCCGGCACTTTGAACGTCAGGTGCAGGAATACCGCGTTCATTTCGATCTTCTGCGCGCCGTCGTACCAGGTACCGAGATTGCGCGCGTAGTGCAGCTCCTGCCAGCCGAGGCTGGCTTGGAGATTGCTCGTCACCTGATAGCCGGCGGCGACACCGAAGCCGCGCAGGCCGAGCTTCGGAGTGAGGGCATCGGCTTTGGTGGTGCCGTTGGCATATTCGCCGCCGAGCGAGAACGCGTTCCAGGTCAGCGTCGCCGACACATGGGTGCCGTCGGTGCCCGTCGTCGTCGCGGCCGAATAGACATCGAAGCCATAGGTGTTGGTGTGGCGATAGGCGCCGCCAACTGCGAGCTTCCATTCCTCGCCGAACGGCACATCGACCTCGACGCCGCCGCCCCAGTCGGTGAGGCCGGCGTCCGTGGGCCCCTTGCCGTCGCCATGCGCGAAGGCGGCCGAACCGTAGAAGCCGACACTGAAATTGTCGAACGCCTGCGAATAGCTGAGCGCGGTTTCCCAGATGTTCTTCTGGCGGTTGGCGGCGTGGGGGCCGTTCGACAGGAAGGGGATCACCTCGCGCCCTTCCGACGGGGTATAGGAGACGCCGAGTTCAAGCCCGAACAAACGCGGCGTGTAATAGGAAATCTTGGCGTAGTTGGACGAGGAATTGAGCCCGGTCTGCAGCGTGAAGGCGTCAATGAACGCCCGGCCGGTGGCGGGGTCGATGAAGAAGGTGGTGTTGGGATTTTCCAGTGCGACATAAGAGTCGACCACCGGTCCGGTCACCGACAGCGCATAGCCGGCGCCATCGGTCATGCCGAGTTCGATGCTGCCGAGGCCGGTCTGGGCGACGCCATAGACCTTCTGCACCAGATTGCCGCCGTAATTGTCGTAGGAGAGGCGGTCGCGCAGCACTTCGAAGCTCGATTTGAGCGCCAGGCTGAGGCCGCTGTCGTAGTCGCGCTGCAGCTTGAGACTGAGATCGGCGGCGCCGCTGGCCCAGTGTTGATCGGCCGATTTCGGCAGCGACGGGGCGAACAGCGCGCCATGCGCCTCACCACCGAGGGTGAGACTGAGATTGTCGAACGCGGCCGTATACGGCGACACCGTCAAGTCAAGATCGTCGGCCAGGGCCGGTCCGGCCAGAAGGGCCGCCGCCGTTGCGAGCAGGATGGCTTTCATGTCCCCCACTTTATCCCAGTGCCCCGCCGGTTTGGTAAAGGCGAGCATCGTTAAGCTTTGATCATAATGACAGCTTTTGTCTCATGCCAGTATTGGCCACGTTGCGCGACGGCAGGACCGCCAGTATAAGCCCACGTCCGACCTCGGAGTTTCATTCTGATGCGAGCCTATCTCCTTG
The DNA here is from genome assembly GCF_056722145.1 of Rhizomicrobium sp. Lineage (NCBI taxonomy): Bacteria > Pseudomonadati > Pseudomonadota > Alphaproteobacteria > Micropepsales > Micropepsaceae > Rhizomicrobium > Rhizomicrobium sp. The sequence goes on from NZ_JBWZET010000334.1 coordinate 19,668, forward strand.
TGGCTGCCTCGTGCCTATTGCTGGCCGGTTGCGGTTCTTCCGACGACAAGCAGTACATCCAGGACACCGATAGCGGCTCGACCGCCATCTCGAGCGAGAATGGTCAGCGCATTCTGGGTGTAAATTCCTATCTGTGGCACGCCACGCTCGACACCTTGGCGTTTATGCCGCTGCAGTCCGAGGATCCGTTCGGTGGCGTCATCATCACCGACTGGTACAGTTCGCCGCAGTCCCCCAACGAACGCCTCAAAGTGACGGTCTACATTCTCGACCGGCGCCTCCGGGCCGACGGCCTAAAGATCGCAGTGTTCCGCCAGACCAAGTCGAATGAGGGCTGGGTCGATGTTGCGGTCAATCCGGACACGGCGGTCAAGCTGACCGATGCGATCCTGACGCGCGCCCGCGAACTGCGGCTCGCGACCAAGACGAACAACTAGGCCTCGCGCCCTTCCGAAACGCTGGAAAATGCGGCGCGTTTGCCGCAAAAGACTGCTGTTGGCGGTCGCGCCGAATAGGCGCCCGTCGTTTCATGAAGGGTCCCCATCGATATGGCGCGCTATAACGCCAAAGAATCCGAAAAGCGCTGGCAACAGGCCTGGAACGAAGCCTCTGTCTTCCTGACGCCCGAGAACCACGACCAGCCGAAATGCTACGTCCTGGAGATGTTCCCCTATCCGTCGGGGCGCATCCATATCGGCCATGTGCGCAACTACACCATGGGCGATGTGCTCGCCCGCTTCAAACGCGCCCAGGGCTTCAACGTGCTGCATCCGATGGGCTGGGACGCCTTCGGCCTGCCGGCGGAGAACGCGGCGCGCGAAAAGCACGTCAATCCGCGCGACTGGACCTACGACAATATCGCCAACATGAAAGAGCAGCTGAAGCTGATGGGCCTCAGCCTCGATTGGACGCGCGAGTTCGCGACCTGTGATGTCGGCTATTTCTCGCGCCAGCAGCAGCTGTTCCTCGACTTCTATCGTGAAGGCCTGGTCTATCGCTCCGAGGCCGACGTCAATTGGGACCCGGTCGACATGACCTTGCTCGCCAACGAGCAGGTGATCGACGGCCGTGGCTGGCGCTCCGGCGCCCTGGTCGAACGCAAGAAGCTGTCGCAGTGGTTCTTGAAGATCACCGCCTATTCCGACGAGCTGTTGAGCGGCCTCGATGGGCTGGAGCGCTGGCCGGAAAAGGTCCGGCTGATGCAGAAGAACTGGATCGGCCG
>NZ_JBWZET010000335.1:0-8825 GCF_056722145.1 Rhizomicrobium sp.
GCAAGGTGATCTTCCAGCGCACCCTCGTCGCCAACGTGCCGTTCGCCGCCCACATCCGCAAAGTGCTGGACGAGCGCACCAGCCACACTGCGCCGCGCCGCCGCTTCATCGACGAACTCGAAGACAAGATGACCGAGGACGCCGCCGACGAAACCCTGCGCGCCATCACCAGCTGGGGCCGCTTCGCCGAACTGTTCTCCTACGCCGCCGAAAGCGAGACGTTCAGTCTGGAAAATCCGACGTAGTTTTCTGCCCCCGCGGGCGAGACGGTCTCGTCACCGGCACGCAAACCGTGGGGGGCAGAAAAGTTACTGTTTCTCGTGGCCCGGCAACGCGTGCAGGTCGAGGGCCCAGGCGAGCGCCGAGCGGGTCCAGATTTGTTTTTGCGGCGCCAACTCGCGGCGCTGGTCGAGGGTGCCGACGCGCAGGGTGATGTCGTCGGGATTGGCTTCCACCGCGCCCGAATAAAGCGGCGAGCCGCAATCGGGACAAAAGGCATGGGCGCGCTGGCGGCCGCTTTCGGCCGTCTTGATCCACACTTTCGGCGCCCCGGACAGCAGCGTGAAGCCCGTGGCGCGCACCACGATGCGATAGGCCGAGCCGGTCAGCTCCTGGCAATCGGTGCAATGGCAGACGGTGGCCGTCGCCGGATCGGCCTCGGCTTTGAACGTGATCTTGTGACAGTAGCAGTGACCGGTGACGTGCATGGCGTATCCTTCAATCGTCCGTCGCGCGAGGTTCGGTGATGAACCCTATTTTCGTGATGCGCTTGCCCGGTTTACCCAATTTCGGGAGATCGGACACTGGAATTTTGCTCGCGACAGCGAGATCGGGAAGCGAATAGCTCACGGCAAATGCCGCCTTGCCGTCCTGATAGAAGAAGCGCAGCTTTGCGGTCTGCCAGTTCGACGGTTCCATCTGAATCTTATCTGCCGAGAGGATCTTGACGGGATCCTTGCCGTCCAGGCGGTAGAAGAACAGGGTCTGGCGATCGCCCTCGTCGATCCGCTCGTCATGATTGCTATCGGCATCAGCAACCACCATCGCGAGCCCGACCACATGCGTTGCAAAGCCGTGGCCTTCACCATGGGCAAAATCGTAAACCCACATATTGTCGAGGATCGCCCGTTCACCGTGGCCAAACAGCCAATGGCTGGCACCCGCCTTTTCATCCACGACAAGAAGATTGCGGGCCATCGAGACGTCGGCTTGCGGGTTGGTGGGATTGGTTCGCCTTTCCGTGAGCACAAAAAGCCGCTCGCTATTTGCGCTGTCCAGCATCCCGGTCGCATCGGCCGGGTCGAGCGAATAGCTTGTCTTCGGTTCCCAACGCCGCTGGAATTCCGCCAACCTCTCATTGCTGCTACGTGAGAAGTAGACGTCTGATCCAATCGAGATGGCCAGAAAGATCGCGGCCAGGAGCAAGGCCGCCAGCAGCAACAGCGCATTGAACCGCCACACGAAGCGGAAAAACCTGCTTTCGTCCGGCATGTCGCCTCCAAAATCATTCTGCACGAGGCACCTGGGTCCCCTTCCCGTCGCCGCGCTTCGCTAGCTCCGCCGGGGATGACAGAGGGTGTGCTACTGCGGCATTCCCTCGACTTTCACCTTGGACACCAACGTGAAATCAGGCAGGGCATAAGTGGCGAGGTAGCCTTCGCCGGCATCGCGGTAGCCGACTTGATATTCCTTGTTCTTCTGCACCGTGAACCAGATCGCATCGGCCGTCAGCAGCTTCTCGGGCCCGGCGGCGGGGAAGCGCACCACGTAGAGCGTCTGGCGATCTTCCGACGTGAGCACGCCGTCGCCGTTGCTGTCGGCATCGATCACTTTCATCACCACGAGATCGATCGCGATGTCGTCGTCGACTTCCGGCTCGTGCCAGTACCAGCGCCCGGTGAGGACGGTTTCCTGGCTGACGATGGCGCGGTCAAAACCCTGAAACAACCATTTGTTGGCGCCGGTCTTCTTGTCGACGATCAGCAGATTGACCGTCGCCGAGGCCTCGGGCGTGACGGCGCGGCCGTTCACCTTGCCCCAGCGCACCAGGCGGAAGAGTTCGAAATCATCGCGCGCGGTGTCGCCGCCGATGAGAAGATCCTGCTCGAGGTCATAGCGATAGCACGACTTGACGGGCGCGGCCGCGACCGGCGGCGGCGGCACGATGTAGTTCCACAGCGGCTGCTTGATCCGCTCTTTGGACAGCAGCACCACGAAGGCGAGCAACGCCACCAGCGCCAGGAACACCAGCACCGCATTGATCCGCCAAAGGACTTTGAAAAATCCCGCCATCACCACCCCTGCCCGGTCGGCACTATGCCGAATGCGGGGCGGTTTTGCGAGCCGGGCACGGGGCCGGATGCAGTGATGGGGATATAGCGTAGATGGGGAAACCTCCCGCAATCTTCAAGGGGAGTTTTCTCGATTTCCATACTGCTGCGACAGCGCCGGCGCGAAGCAAGGCGAGTCAAAGACTTGTCCGCCGCCGCGCGTCGCGTGACAGCGCTGGCTGTCCGTGCGAACCGTTTGCAGTACGAATGCCACAGCGGCGAAATTTTTACGGCGGGTCCAATCTGTCAGGTATCTACCCGGTTCGTACCCCCCTCCGTCGCTTCGCGACACCTCCCCCGCTCTTTCACCATGATGCGGCGTTGAGATCGCGCACCGCGGGGGAGGAAAGCGAGATAATCATCTCGCCAAAATAGTGGGCGAAGGAAAGAGGGGGCCTATCGCCCCGCCGGCTTGGTGTGGAAATCGATGTCGGATTCGGCGATCAGATAAATGAGGCTCGCCCACACCGCGACGTTCTGTTGAAGCTGCACCGGATCGACGACGGCAAGGGTGTCGTCGGCGGAGTGGTGGTAATCGAAATAGCGCGTCGCATCGTTCGAGACGCGCAGGATCGGCACACCGGCCGCCTGCAAGCCACTGATGTCGGAGCCGCCATGCCTGGGCGGTTCGGGCGACACGATCACCTTCAGCGGCGCCATCACCTCGTCGAGGCCGGGCACGCCTTGCGGCAGCGCCAGCGCAAAAACGCGGTCGGCACCGAGATCGCTTTCGCCGGCGATGACGATCTTCTCGCCGGTGTGGGCCGCGGCATAGGCCTCGGACGAACCGCCATTCTCCTCCGACCCCCACAACACGACGCGAATGGTGCGGCGCGGATGCTGCGGCAGGCCGGCGATCAGCTTCGCCGCCGCGGTGGTGATGGCAACACCGGCGCCGTCATCGATCGCACCGGTGCCCGGGTCCCAGGAATCGAGATGGCCGCCGATGACGACCACTTCATTGGGCTTCTCGCTGCCCTTGATCTCGCCCGAAATGTCGAACGACACCGCCTTGGGATTGATCGAGGATTGCAGATCGAGGTGAAGGCGCACGGGCCCCTGCTTGGCGAGCGTGGCGATCAGATCGGCATCGGGCACGCCGAGCGCGGCGCACGGAATGTGCGGGCCCGGACCGCCACTGGTGCCGGTGTGCGGCGCGCGGCTGTTGGAGGTCGAAATCGAGCGCACCAGATAGGCCACAGCGCCGCGCTTGGCGGCCTCGCCATCGCCGTAACGCGCCTGCACCGCCGCACCATAGCCGGAGCCGTCCTCGGTGCGCGTCATCGGCTGGTTGACGACGACGATCTTGCCGGCGAGCGAACCGGGCGCCTGCTGCAGCAGCGCGGCATAGGTGGAAAACACCGCGACCTCGGCGGTGAGGCCGCCCTTCGGCGTCGGCAGCGAATTGCCGAGGCCGATGAGGGCGAGCTTCTGCGGCACCGGCGCGATGACCTCGGCGGCTTCGGCGCCCCTGATCCAGGCCGGCTTCGCGAACGGTTCGACATGGACGTTGACGAAGCCGAGCGCCTTCAACCGGGCCACCGCCCAATCGCGCGACCGCTGGTAGGCCGGACTGCCGATCGGGCGCGGACCGATTTCGGAGGTCAGCGATTCCAGGATGGTCCAGGCAGTGGTGTCGGTGAGCGCGGCATCGCGCAGCTGCGCCGCGGTTTCCACATTGCCGGCGAACGCAGGACTCGCCAAGACGGCAGCGATCAAGGCGACGGCGAATTTGGGCATGGTGCGGCTCTCATCCTGCGACGGCGGCCAAGATCGCGCGCAGGCGTGCCGAGGTCGAACAAATAAGTGACGCACTTTCCTGCCCCCGCGGGCGAGACGATTTTGCCATTCGCACGTAGACCGTGGGGGAAGTGGCGCGACGCGCCAAAGGGGGCTCGCCAACACCTGAAGCCCCCTTTCCCGCCAAGTGGCGGGACTTCCCCTACGGTCACAGTGGAGCGGAAAAAATCATGCGCCCGCGGGGGCAGAAAGACGCCCGCGGGCCATTGCGGTCACCCTTCGCCGCCGGTCTTGTCCTTGTCCACCAGCTTGTTCTTGCCGATCCAGGGCATCATGGCGCGGAGCTTGCCGCCAACCTCTTCGATCGGGTGCTCGTTGTTGATGGCGCGGGTGGCCTTGAACGACGGCTGGCCGGCCTTGTTCTCGAGCACCCAATCGCGCGCGAACTTGCCCGACTGGATGTGCTTCAGGGCTTCGCGCATCGCCTGCTTGGTTTCGGGCGTGATGATCTTCGGGCCGGTGACGTATTCGCCGTATTCGGCGGTGTTGGAGATCGAGTAGTTCATGTTGGCGATGCCGCCCTCGTAGATCAGATCCACGATCAGCTTCACCTCGTGCAGGCACTCGAAATAGGCCATTTCCGGGGCGTAGCCGGCTTCGACCAGCGTTTCCCAGCCGTTGCGGATGAGTTCGACAAGGCCGCCGCACAACACCACCGGCTCGCCGAACAGATCGGTTTCGCATTCCTCGCGGAAGGTGGTTTCGATGATGCCGGAGCGGCCGCCGCCGATCGCCGACGCATAGGCAAGGCCGAGGTCGTGGGCGTTGCCCGACGCATCCTGCGCCACCGCGATCAGGCACGGCACGCCGCCGCCCTTCTGGTATTCGCTGCGCACCGTGTGGCCCGGACCTTTGGGCGCCACCATGATGATGTCGAGGTCTTTGCGCGCCTCGATCAGGCGGAAATGGATGCTGAGGCCGTGCGCGAAGAACAGCGCCGCGCCCTGCTTCATGTTGGGGGCGAGGTCGTCCTTGTAGATGTCGGCCTGCAGTTCGTCGGGCGTCGTCATCATCATGACGTCGGCCCATTTGGCGGCGTCGGCGTTGGTCATCACCTTGAAGCCGGCCGCTTCCGCCTTCTTCCAGGAATTGCCCGGACGCGCCGCAATGACGATGTCCTTGACGCCGCTATCGCGCATGTTCTGCGCATGGGCGTGGCCCTGGGACCCGAACCCGATGACGGCGACCTTCTTGGTGGTGATGAATTTCAGATCGGCATCCCGATCGTAGTAGACGCGCATAGCCTTCTTCCTCTTGCAGTCCTGTCGCGGGGGGCGCGCAGGGGGTCGGCGCCGGAATGCGCCGGAATAGATGGCCGGGTCAAGCCCGGCGAAACCAAACCCGGGCGAGCGGGAAACGCCCCCCTCACCCGCAAAATCTAGCACTTAGCCTCGAAGCGCGATGCGTCGCCGATCGTGTGCGCGGCTAAGTGCAAGATTTTGCGCCCTCTCCCACAAGGGGAGAGGGAACGCATTCACATCGCGTCGGGACCGCGGCTGATGGCGGCGACGCCGGTGCGGGAGATTTCGACCAGGCCGAGCGGACCCATCAGGTCGACGAACTGGTTGATCTTGTCGGGGCTGCCGGTGATCTCGAACACAAAGCTCGTATGGGTGGTGTCGACCGGGCGGGCGCGGAAGGCATCGGCGATGCGCAAGGCTTCCACCCGTTGTTCGCCGCGGCCAGCGACTTTGACCAGCGCCATTTCGCGCGCAATGGAAGGCATGTCCACCGTCCAGTCGACGACGCGATGCACCGACACGACGCGGCCGATCTGGGCGCGGATCTGCTCGAGGATTTCGGGCGTGCCCGAGGTCACGATGGTGATGCGGCTGGTGTGCTGGCTGGGATCGACTTCGGCCACCGTCAGGCTTTCGATGTTGTAGCCGCGACCCGAGAACAGGCCGACGATCCGGGCCAGCGCACCGGCTTCGTTGTCGACCAGCACCGCGAAGGTATGACGTTCGATACGGTTCGTGCTCATCTGCGCTTCATCCAAAGTTTCTGAAATTCCTCAGCCGCGATGGTCTTGGGTTCGAAGCCCGGCTGCTCGGCGATCTCCTTGAGCGAGGGTACCGGCAGCGAGCTTAAGGCGGTGCCGCCCACTTCCTCTTCCGCATTGGCGTAGCCCTTGCGCCCGTTGGCCCACAATTCAATCCGGCGCAGCTCATAGCCGTCATCGCCGATCTCGCTGTAGAGATGGACCGGATCGCCGGGATTCTTATGAACCCATTTGACATAGAGATAGCGCATCAGACCAACATCTTTCCGGCTTCGGAGACTTCGGTTTCCTCGGCGTCGCACAGGATCATCTCGTTGTGGGCGGCGCCCGACGGGATCATCGGGTAGCAGTTTTCCTCCTGATCGACGATGCAGTCGAACAGCACCGGCTTTTTGCAGTCGATCATCTTGAGGATCGCGGCGTCGAGGTCTTCGGGCTTGTCGCAGCGGATGCCGACGCAGCCGAACGCCTCCGCCATCTTGACGAAATCGGGCAGCGCCTCGGAATAGGAATGCGAATAGCGCCCGCCGTGCAGCAATTGCTGCCACTGGCGCACCATGCCGAGATAGCGGTTGTTGAGGATGAAGATCTTGATCGGCAAGTCGCTCTGCACCGCCGTCGCCATCTCCTGCATCGTCATCTGAACGCTGCCTTCGCCGGCAATGTCGATGACGAGGCTGCCGGGATGGGCGAGCTGGACGCCGAGCGCGGCGGGAATGCCGTAGCCCATGGTGCCGAGACCACCGGACGTCATCCAGCGATTGGGCTGTTCGAACTTGTAGCGCTGCGCCGCCCACATCTGATGCTGACCGACTTCGGTGCAGATATAGGTGTCGAGATCCTTGGTCAGTTCATAAAGCCGGTCGATGGCGTATTGCGGCTTGATGCCATGGCCGTTCTGCCGGTAGGCGAGGCAGTTCTTGGCGCGCCAGCGATCGATCTGCTCCCACCATTCGGCCAGCGCCTTCTGATCGGCCTTGTATTCCTTCTGCTTCCACACCCGGACCATGGCTTTGATCGCCTGGCCGGCGTCGGCGATGATCGGCAGATCGACGCGGATGTTCTTGTTGATCTGCGACGGGTCGATGTCGAGATGGATCTTCTTCGAACCCGGCGAGAAGGCGTCGATGCGGCCGGTGACGCGATCGTCGAAACGGACGCCGAGCCCGATCATCACATCGCAATCGTGCATCGCGTTGTTGGCTTCGTAGGTGCCGTGCATGCCGAGCATGCCGAGCCACTTGTCGCCGGAGGCGGGATAGGCGCCCAGCCCCATCAAGGTCGAGGTCACCGGAAAACCGGTCAGCTCGACCAATTCGCGCAAATGCTCGCTGGCGGCGGGACCGGCATTGATGACGCCGCCGCCGGTATAGAAAATCGGCCGCTTGGCCGAGGCCATCATCGCGACCGCCTGGGCGATAGCGTCGCTGTCAGCCTCGAAGGGCGGCCGATAAGTACGATGTGCCACGCTGTCGGGCTCGACATAGAAGCCCTTCTTGAACTGGATGTCCTTGGGGATGTCGACGACGACCGGGCCGGGACGGCCGGTGGTGGCGATCTGGAAGGCTTCGTGCAGGATGCGCGGCAGGTCGGCGATGTCCTTGACCAGCCAATTATGCTTCGTACACGGACGGGTGATGCCGACGGTATCGCATTCCTGGAAGGCGTCGGTGCCGATGAGGTGCGTGGCGACCTGACCCGACAGAACCACCAGCGGGATCGAATCGAGCAGCGCATCGGCCAGGCCCGTGACCGCATTGGTCGCACCGGGGCCGGAGGTGACCAGCGCCACGCCGCATTTGCCGGTCGAACGGGCGTAACCTTCCGCTGCGTGAATGGCGCCCTGCTCATGGCGGACGAGGACGTGAACGAGATCGTTGGCGGCGAACAGCGCATCGTAAATCGGCAGCACCGCCCCGCCCGGATACCCGAACAGGTGCTCGACACCGTGGTCCTTGAGCGCCTGGATGACCATTTCGGCGCCGGTCATTTCTTTAAGGGGTGGGATCATCGTCTCGTCCTGGTCTCTCTCGCGCGCCTTTTAACCTTATTCGGTTTCGATTTCCTGGCGCTGTCGACTGTCTCTCAAACGTGGGTCTCTTTCGAAAAAGCGAAAGGGGCGTCGCCGCCCCTTTTCCGCATACCGCCGCCATCCGGGAACCGGGTCATGCCCGGCCGGAAAGCGGCCTCCTAAGTACTACGATCGTCCGGTGAAACACGGGGCGGTCCTTTCGGTTGGCGCGCAAACTATGGATGCGGCGGCCGCCCGTCAAGCAATTTTAGGAGAGTACTTGTCGCATCCGAGACACAAAGTTACCGTCCGCATCGACTGGCAGCCAAGTCCAGTCAGCCATCCGATGGCGGAACCACGTCACTTGGCGCTTGGCGAACTGGCGCGTGGCGGTGACCGCCAGGGTGATCGCGTCCTCGGCTGCCAGCTCGCCGCCTTCAAGCGCGATAAGCTGCCGTAATCCAAGGATTTTTGCTGCCGGAAGCGACGGATCGAGATGTTTCAGGATGGCGACTTCGCCAAACGCGCCCTGGTCCAGCATCTTGAGGAAGCGGATGCGGATACGCTCGCGCAATTCGAAACGGTCGAGATCGAGGACAAAACGGGCCAGCCGCAACCCGGCCAGAACCGGTGTTCCGGCCTCTTTCTGCCAGCTTGCCAGCGGGCGGCCGGTCGCCTCCAG
>NZ_JBWZET010000336.1:0-3394 GCF_056722145.1 Rhizomicrobium sp.
CGCGCCAGGTCACCGAACCGCCGACCGACAGCCGCCCGACCGCCGCCGGCAGCGGCAGCGTGTAGGTCGCTCCGGCCGAAAGCTTGTGGCGCGGCGACAGCACTTCCGGATCCCCGACCACGAACGCCGCCTGGGTGTTGTAGGCGGGGTTGCTCGGCAGCGCATAGACCGCGTCGATGCGGCTGCGCAGATAGGTATAGGCGAAGTTCAGATCGAGCCCGTGCAGCGGGGTCAGCGTCGCCTCGACCTCGGCGCCCCAGATCTTCGACTTGCCGGCGTTCACCGGGGCCGCGGTCTGCGGGTACTTCGAGGTGTCCTTGGGCAGGAAGCCGACCTGGAGCTGCTGGTCGCTGAACTTGTTGTAGAACAGCGCGACGTTGAAGGTGCCGTGGACTTCGCCGCCAAAACTGGTCTTGGCGCCGAGCTCGAACGCGTCGACCTTCTCGGGCCGGACGTAGTTGAGCGAGGTGTCCGGGCTGGCCAGCGTGCCGCCTTCGGGGATGTTCGGCGCGATCGTCGCCGAACGGTAGCCGCGCGCGTACTTGGCGTAGAACAGCAGGTCATGGCTCGGCGTGTAGTCGAAGTCGATCAGCCAGGTCGGCTTGCTCGACGCGGTGTAGAAGTGCGTCGAGCAGTTGGCATCGGCCAGCGGGTTCGTGCACTGCACCCCGCGCACGCCATAGGCCGGCGGGGCCTGAAGCGTGTAGACCTTCTGCACGGTGTCGATGGTCTCGTGGTCCCAGGTGTAGCGCAGCCCGGCGGTGACCTTGAAGGCATCGCTGAGCTTGTAGGTCGCCTGCCCGTAAAGCCCGACGTCGTGGAACGAGGTCCTGCCGGTGGTCAGGTTGATGTTGCCGACCCCGTCGGGAAGCACGCCCGCGGCGATCAGCGCCGGGACCATCGCCGGCGGGATGTGGTTCTGTTCGACCGCGAAGCCGAAGAACGGATCGGTGCACTGGAAATCCGCGCCATTGCCGTTGCGGCAGCTGGCGAAGCCCGGCGACTGGCTGCCGACCGTGCCGAGCGGGCGCACGACCTCGATATAGGCGCCGGCCTGCCAGGTCAGCCGGTTGTCGGGGGTGTTGCCGGCGAGCCGCAGTTCGTCGGTGAAGGTGCTCTCGTTGGCGGTGTCGAGCCCCGGGGGCGAGGCGCTCTGCTGGAAGTTGGTGTCATAGACCACGCCGCCGACCGGGACCTGATAGCGATCGCCGAAGATCGGCGAATTGCCCTTCTGGTTGAGCTGGGCATAGCTGGCGATGTTCTTGACCGTCAGCGTGTCCGACGCCTTCCAGGTGGTGGTGTTGATGATCTGCCACTGCGCGGTGCGCAAGTGCGCGTTGGGGATCGGGTTCTCGATGTTGTAGAAGTTGCCCGCCTGCTGCGCGAGCTGCGCCGCCGAGAACGGCCCGAACAGCCCGTCGCCGGGGTCCGCCGCGACCAGCTTGTTCATCGCGCCGTTGGTGTTGGACACGCTGTACGAGGCGATGATGTAGTTTTCGAGGTTCGGGGTGAGATCGCCGACGATGCTGAGGCGGTAGGCCCAGTAGTTGATGTTCTCGAACCGGTCGGGGCCGATGCCGCTGACGTTCTTCAGGTAGCCGTCGCGCGTCTGGCGATCCATGCCGAGGCGGATGCGGAAGCTGTCGGACAGCGGCACGTTGACCACCGCCTGGAGGCGGCGCATGTCGTAGTTGCCGATCCCGCCCATCACATAGCCTTCGAGCCGCGAGGTCGGCTTCTGGGGCACGAACAGCACCGCGCCGCCGGTGGTGTTGCGGCCGAACAGCGTGCCTTGCGGGCCCTTGAGCACCTGGACGTTCTGCAGGTCGAAGAAGTCGCCGACGCTGGCGCCATCGCCGATCGGCTGGCCGTTCGAGGCGCCGCGCGGGGTGACGACGTCGCCGAAATACGTGCCGACCGAAGGCGCGGTGCCGATGTCCTGCGCGAAGCCGCGGATCGCGAACGTGGTGTTGTCCTCGCCGAAGTTGTTGTTGGCGGCGAGCGACGGGGTGTAGGTGGCAAGGTCGGTGGCGTTGACGATGTTGCGCGCGGCGAGCTGCTGCTGGTTGTAGACCGAGATCGAGATCGGCACGTCCTGCAGGCGCTCCTCGACGCGGCGGGCGGTGACGACGATGTCGCCGGCATCGCCCCCGGCGGGGGCCTGCTGGGCGAAGGCGGCAATCGGGATGGCGCCGGCAAGCGCGGTCCCGGCGACGAGCAACGATTTCCAAGAAGACATTGGGGGCTCCTGTCAGTTCCAATCATCCGGCAGGTCCAGCCCCCCCAAGGGATCCCACCCATTCGCATGCGATTGCGGCAAAGGAGAAACACCCTTGTGCAATCGTTACATGGCAAGCCAGCTGAACTTGCTGCCACATCTGGTTGTCATGAGCACAAAGCTTGCTGGGCAGAACATTGTTCCCGGGTGATGCAATCGGGTCGTGACTTGTGATATTCGGGCAACAGTCGTCCGTCTTGCCGCTATACGCCGCCGCGGCCGCGCGCCGCCGGGGCGAAATCCGGCACGGACGCGCCGATCGCGCTTGATTCGCCGCCGCCGGGCCATATGCCCGTGCCGACCGTGCGCGACCGATTCTGGACGGGCGCGGCCACTCCCCAACGCCAACCGAAAAGAGGCGAGGATGAATTACAACAGCCCGGATGGGCCGACCCAACTGGAAATCTTCCGGCGCATGGCGCTGCTGAAGGCGAACGACGAGCGCAGCCGCAAGGTGATCAGCAGCGGCCGCCTGGTCATGCCGTACTACAGCTACCGCGGGCAGGAAGTGATCCCGGCGGCGCTGTCGGTGAACCTGCGCGACGACGACTACCTGTGCACGATCTACCGCGGCATCCACGACATGCTGGCGAAGGGGCTGCCGCTGAAGAGCCTGTGGGCGGAAATCGCCGGGCGCGTCGACGGCACCTGCAAGGGCAAGGGCGGACCGATGCACCTGACCGACGTGTCGAAGGGGGTGATGGTCACCACCGGGATCGTCGGATCGTCGATGCCGATCGCCAACGGGCTCGCCTGGGCGGCGCAGCTAGCCGGGACCGACCAGGTCGCGGTGGCGACCTTCGGTGACGGCGCCAGCAACATCGGCGCGTTCCACGAGGCGCTGAACCTCGCCGCGGTGTGGAAGCTGCCGGTGATCTTCCTGTGCCAGAACAACCGCTATGCCGAGCATACCAGCTATGCGATGGGCACCTCGGCGCCGCAGATCGCCGACCGCGCCAAGGGCTATGGCATCACCGGCGTGCGTGTCGACGGCAACGATCCGGTGGCGATGTACTCGGTCGCGCGCGAGGCGGTCGAACGCGCGCGCGCCGGCGAAGGGCCGACGCTGATCGAGGCGATGACCTTCCGCTTCCACGGGCACGTGTTCGGCGATGC
>NZ_JBWZET010000337.1:0-9852 GCF_056722145.1 Rhizomicrobium sp.
TTGCAGCACCGCAATGTCGTTTCGCGGATCGATCTCAGCGGCCTCGACCTTGCCGTCGTTGGCGATCAGTTTGTCGAAACGGATATGGCGCGGATCGCTCGGCACGTCAGCGATTTCCGAGCGCTTGAAGACCGAGAACAACGCGCTTTTGACGGTGGTGAGAATGCCGCTCATCGGGCAGACCACGATGCGCTCAAGGCAGGTATCGCCGAGCGCCCCGGCCACCTTCGGATAAATCTGGCGGATATCGAGGGTCACCATCAGCGTGGTGCCGGAATCCTCGATCTGGTGACGCATTTCGCGCTCGACATAGAGCGGATTGAAATTGACGACGATGCCGCCCAGCCGCAGCACCGCGAAGTAGCAGATCACGTAATAAGGCGTGTTGGGCAGGCAGAGCCCGACCCGCGAACCCTTGGTCACGCCGAGCAGCTGGAAGCCGCGCGCGGCCTGCGCCACCAGCCGGCCGAGTTCGCCATAGCTGGTGCGGCGGCCGAGGAAATCCATCGCCGGGCGGTCGGCGAAACGCTCAACCGCGCGGTCCAGAATGGCCGTCAGCGGCTCGCAGGCGACCTCCGACGCAGCCTGCGCGGCGGCGGTTTCTGACGGTTCGATGGGCACCGCGTTGGCGGTCATCTCGTCTCCCCACGATGCGTGGCCTTCCCGATCGCGGCCTCTAGGCGGGTCGCTTTATAGCTCGAATTAGAACACCTCTAATTTTAATTCGTCAAGCAGATAACGTATACGTTATGCCAAAAAATGCTCGCAAATGCTCCATATTCGCAAGTTCGTGGCAACGACTTTACGTAAACGTTAGTTGCGTGCAGAGGCTTTTCCGTTACGACACTGTGGTGACCGCTTCGGCCTCACGGCGGCGTTTGGCCTGGGCGCGAAAGCGGTTAAGGATCAGTTCGGTGTAGCCGTTGGGCTGCTTGAAGGCTTCGAAGATCAGCGCCTTGGCGGCCTGAAACGCCGGCTGGTCCCAATTGTCCGCCATGGCGTGATAGGCGGGATCGGCGGCGTTCTGCTGATCGACCGTACGCGCCATTTCCTCCAGCGTCGCCATCACCTGGTCGCGGCGGCAGATGCCGTGACGCAGCCAGTTGGCGACGTGCTGGCTCGAAATGCGCAGCGTGGCGCGATCTTCCATCAGGCCGACATTGGTGATGTCGGGCACCTTGGAACAGCCGATGCCCTGATCGACCCAGCGCACAACATAGCCGAGGATGCCCTGGATGTTGTTCTCGAGTTCGCTCTGCACCTCCCATTCGGTCGGACGCTCGGCGTGCATCACCGGAATGTCGAGCAGCGCCTCCACCGGCGGACACGGCCGCTGCGCCATCTCGTCCTGACAGGCCGCGACATCGGCCTCGTGATAATGCAGCGCATGCAGCACCGCCGCCGTCGGCGAAGGAACCCAGGCGGTGCTGGCGCCCGAGCGCGCGTGGGCGATCTTCTCGCGATAGAGATCGGCCATCTTGTCGGGCTTGGCCCACATGCCTTTGCCGATCTGGGCGCGGCCCCTGAATCCGCAGGCCAAGCCGATGGCGACGTTGCGCTGTTCATAGGCCGCGATCCAGCGCGTGTTCTTCATCTCGTTCTTGGGCACCATCGGACCCGCTTCGAACGAGGTATGGATTTCGTCGCCGGTGCGATCGAGGAAACCGGTGTTGATGAAGGCAATGCGGTGGCCGGCGGCGCGAATGGCGGCCTTGAGGTTGACCGACGTCCGCCGCTCTTCGTCCATCAGGCCGATTTTGATGGTATGGCGCGGCAGGCCGAGGGCATCCTCCACGGCATCAAAAATGCGGTCGGCGAACGCGACCTCTTCCGGCCCGTGCAGCTTGGGCTTGACGATGTAGATCGAACCCGTCCGCGAATGGCTTTCAAGCCCGTGCATGGCAATCGCCGCCGTGATCATGGCATCGACGATGCCTTCCGGCGCGGGGCTGCCGTCGTCGAGCAGGATCGCATCGGTCACCGGCATGTGGCCGACATTGCGCACCAGCATCAGCGCCGTTCCCGGCAGGCTGATCATGCCGCCGTCCGGGGCGGTGATGGCACGATCCTGGTTGAGGCGGCGGGTCACCTTCCGGCCGGATTTCTCGAACCCCGCCGACAGCGAGCCGTTCATCAGCCCCAGCCAGTTGCGATAGGCCTCCACCTTGTCGGCCGCATCGACCGTGGAAACCGAATCCTCAAGGTCCATGATCGCAGTGGTGGCCGCTTCCAGCACGACATCGCAAATGCCGGCGGGATCGGTGGCGCCGACCGGATGGCTGCGGTCAAAGCGGATTTCGATGTGAAGACCATGATGGGCGAGAAAAATCGCCGAGGGTGCGTGCGCGTCCCCGAGATAGCCGACGAACTGCGCCGGATCGCGCAGTGCCGAGATGCGGCCGTCGCTCAACCGGACGGCCAGCGCACCCGCCTCCACCGCAAACGACGCAGCCTGCATATATTGGCCCGTCGCCAGCGGGGCGGTGCGATCGAGCACGCCGCGGGCAAACGCGATCACCTGGGCGCCGCGGACCGGATCGTAGGCATGGCGCACCAATCCGGAAATCATGTCGGTGCCGTAGACGGCATCGTACAGGCTGCCCCAGCGTGCATTGGCGGCGTTGAGCGCATAGCGGGCATTGGTCAGCGGCACGACCAGCTGCGGCCCCGCCACGGTCGTCATCTCGGGATCGAGCGGACCGGTCTGGATGGTGAAATCCGGCCCCTCGGGCTCGAGATAGCCGATATCAACGAGAAACGCCTTGTAAGCACCGGCGTCGAACGGCTCATAAGCGTGGGCGCGGTGCCATTCGTCGATCTGGGACTGCAGCCGGTCGCGCTTGGCCAGTAGCGCCCGATTTTCCGGCACCAGACTGTGCAGCAGGCGATCGAAGTCGGCCCAGAAAGTGAGTTCGTCCATTCCCGTTCCCGGCAAGACCTCGTCGACGACGAAATCGTGCAGCACTTTTGCCACCTGCAGCCGGCGCCGCTTGACGCGTTTGGCCTCGCCCCGCGGCGGCGTGGTGATCTCGATGAGAGCATCCATGGTCATCTCCGTCAGGCCGCGAATTGTGCGGTTTCGGTGGATTGTGCCATCGCGGTGGTCGAGGATTCGCCGCCGCTGATTGCCATCGACACGGCATCGAAATAGCCGGTGCCGACCTCGCGCTGGTGGCGGGTGGCGGTGTAGCCCTGCGGCTCGGCGGCGAACTCGGCCTGCTGCAGGTCGGAATAGGCCGCCATGCCGCGCTTGCCGTAATCGTTCGCCAACTGGAAGGTCGCCAGATTGAGGCTGTGGAATCCCGCCAGCGTCACGAACTGGAACTTGTAGCCCATCGCGCCGAGCTGCTCCTGGAACGACGCAATGGTCTTCTCGTCGAGCTTGGCGCGCCAGTTGAACGACGGCGAGCAATTGTAGGCGAGCAGCTTGCCCGGGAAGGCACGATGGATTTCCTCGGCGAATTCGCGCGCTTCGCCGAGATCGGGGCGCGAGGTCTCCCACCACAGCATGTCGGCGTAAGGTGCATAGGCAAGCCCGCGACGAATGCAATGGGCGACGCCGGTCTTCTCTTTCAGGCGGAAGAAGCCTTCCGGCGTGCGCTCGCCGGCGAGGAATTCGTGATCGCGCGGATCGATGTCGCTGGTGATCAGCTGCGCCGCTTCGGCATCGGTGCGAGCGATGACGAGAGTTTCCACACCGGCGACATCGGCCGCAAGCCGGGCGGCATTGAGGGTGCGGATGAAGGTCTGGGTCGGCACCAGCACTTTGCCGCCGAGATGGCCGCACTTCTTCTCCGACGCCAGCTGGTCCTCGAAATGCACCGCGGCAGCACCCGCCTCGATCATCGATTTCATCAGTTCGAACGCATTGAGCGGTCCGCCGAAGCCGGCTTCCGCGTCGGCAACGATCGGCAGGAACCAGTCGAAGTCGGCGCCTTCCATATGTCCGATCTGGTCGGCGCGCTGAAGCGTGCGGTTGATGCGGCGGACGACTTCGGGAACGCTCGAACTCGGATAGAGGCTCTGGTCGGGATACATTTCCCCGGCGTTATTGGCGTCGGCGGCGACCTGCCAGCCGGAAACGTAGATCGCTTGGAGCCCGGCCTTCGCCATCTGCATCGCCTGATTGCCGGTGGAGGCGCCAAGCGCGCGCAAGAACGGCTGCTGATGCAGCGCCTGCCACAGACGCGCGGCGCCATGCTCGGCGAGGGTGTGCGCAACCCGCACCGAACCGCTGAGTTTCTCAATGTCCTGAGGGCCGTAGGTGCGGCGGATGCCATCGAAGCGGTGCGGGGTCGGTGACGAATTCATGGTTTGCTCCTTGCGCTTTTCCCTTTTCTTTAGTATTGGTCTTTTTACAAACAAGGCAACAAGACTTTGTTTTTCAAAAGAAAATTTGTAAATCACTACACGAGGGCGCGCTGTAAATCAGTAAACTTCCGAACAAGGATCGGGGCTGAAGATGATTCAAACGCGACTTGGAACGAAGCTCCGGCGCCTGCGGGCCGAGAAGAAACTCACGCAAGCGCAGATGGCGCAGCGGCTCGAGATCAGCCCGACCTATCTCAATCTTCTGGAACACAATCAGCGGCCGATCACGGCGACGGTGCTGCTGAAACTGGCGCAGCGTTTCGCCATCGACGTCTCGTCCTTCAATCAGGACGACGAAACACGCCTGTTGTCGGACGTGATGGAGGCGCTCTCGGACCCGCTGTTCGACGTGCACGGCATCAAGGCGACCGAAGTGCGCGACATGGTCGGCACCTCGCCGGCGATCGCGCGGGCGGTGCTGACGCTCTATCACGCGGCGCGGCGCAGTCACACGCCGAAGGATATGCCCGCCAACAGCGATGACTCGGCGCCGGGAGAACTCAGCTATCTGCCGGTCGCCATGCCATCGGAAGAAGTGTCGGATTTTCTCCACGCCAACAACAACTATTTCCACGACCTCGAACGCGGCGCCGAGGCGTTGTGGCGCGACAACAATCTGGCGCTGGAAAGCCTCTATTCCGGCCTGGTGAAAGTGCTGGCACAGCGCTTCTCCGTCACCGTCGATGTCATCGCGGCCGATGCGATGGAGAATACCTTGCGCGAATACCGCGCGCTGGAGCGCAACGTCCGCATCTGCGAAATGCTGCCGCTGTCGAGCCGCATCTTCCAGCTTGCCTGCCAGATCGGGTTGCTCGGTTACGACGCCGAAATCCGCGAGCAGACCGCGCGCGGCCAGTTCACCTCGACGGAATCGGAAACCCTCACCCGCACCGCTCTGGCGAACTATTTCGCCGCTGCCGTGATGATGCCGTACCAGCGCTTCCTCGAGGCCGCCCGCGCCACCCGCCACGATCTCGACATCCTGCAGCATCGTTTTGGCGCCAGCTTCGAACAGATCTGCCATCGCCTCACGACCCTGCGACGCCCCGGCGAGGAAGGCGTGCCGTTCCACCTGATCCGGGTCGACGTCGCCGGCAACATCTCCAAGCGCTTCAACGGCTCGGGCATTCAGATCGCCCGCTTCGGCGCCGCCTGTCCGCGCTGGAACGTCTACGATGCCTTCGCCACGCCCGGCATGCTGCGGGTGCAGGTGAGCCGGATGCCGGATGGCGCCACCTTCTTCTGCGTCGCCAAGACGATCAGCCCGATCGGCCGTCAATCGCGACCCCGCCCGGTCGGCGCGCGCTTGCATCGGCTGGCGATCGGCCTCGGCTGTCCGGCGTCGCATGCCAAGGACATCACCTATGCCGACGGCCTGGCGCTCGACGATCCCAACATCATCACGCCGATCGGCGTCAGTTGCCGGATTTGCGAACGCGTCGACTGCCCCGAACGCGCCATGCCGTCGCGCAGTTTCAAGCTGGTCGTGGACGAGAACCGTCGCGGCCAGTCCGCCTATTGCCTTCCCTGACCGCCCAACAGGACGCCCCCAATGGCCAGCGAAACCACGCCCACCTTCACCGATGAAGAAGCCCTCGCCTTTCACGCCGGCCCCAAGCCCGGCAAGATCGCCATCGCGCCGACCAAGCCGATGGCCTCGCAGCGCGATCTTTCGCTCGCCTATTCGCCGGGCGTTGCCGTTCCGGTGCGCGCCATCGCCGAGCGCCCCGACGCGGTGTTCGACTATACCGCCAAAGGCAATCTGGTCGCGGTAATCTCGAACGGCACCGCCATTCTCGGCCTCGGCGATCTCGGGGCGCTGGCGTCCAAACCGGTGATGGAAGGCAAGGCGGTGCTGTTCAAGCGCTTCGCCGACGTCGATGCCATCGATATCGAAGTCGACACCCCCGACGTCGATGCCTTCATTGCGGCGGTGCGCTATCTCGGCCCCACTTTCGGCGGCATCAACCTTGAAGACATCAAGGCGCCGGACTGCTTCATCATTGAAGAGCGCTTGCGCGAACTGATGAACATCCCGGTGTTCCACGACGACCAGCACGGCACCGCCATCATCTGCGCCGCCGGCGTGATCAATGCCCTCGAACTGACGCGGCGCAAGATCACCGACATCAAGGTGGTGGTGAACGGCGCCGGCGCGGCGGGCATTGCCTGCCTCGAACTGTTGAAGACCATGGGACTGCCCAACGACAATGCGGTGCTGTGCGATTCCAAGGGAGTCGTCTACCGCGGTCGCACCTCCGGCATGAACCAATGGAAAAGCGCGCACG
The DNA here is from genome assembly GCF_056722145.1 of Rhizomicrobium sp. NCBI lineage: Bacteria > Pseudomonadati > Pseudomonadota > Alphaproteobacteria > Micropepsales > Micropepsaceae > Rhizomicrobium > Rhizomicrobium sp. The sequence continues at coordinate 6,660 of NZ_JBWZET010000337.1, forward strand.
CCACCGATACGCGCGACCGCACGCTGGAAGACGCCCTGAAAGGCGCCGACGTGTTCCTCGGCCTGTCGGTCAAGGGCGCGGTGACCCAGGAGATGGTGAAATCGATGGCCAAGGCGCCGATCATTTTCGCCATGGCCAATCCCGATCCCGAGATCACGCCGGAAGACGCCAAGGCGGTGCGCCCCGACGCCATCGTCGCCACCGGGCGCAGCGACTATCCCAATCAGGTCAACAACGTCCTCGGCTTTCCCTATATCTTCCGCGGCGCCCTCGACGTGCGCGCCCGCGAGATCAATTTGCCGATGAAGATCGCCGCTGCCGAAGCGCTCGCGGCCTTGGCGCGCGAAGACGTGCCCGATGAAGTCGCCAGCGCCTATGGCGGCGCGCGTCCGAGCTACGGCCCCGACTACATCATCCCGTCGCCGTTCGACCCGCGCTTGATTTCGCGGGTGTCGTCGGCCGTGGCCGAAGCGGCGGTCAGAACCGGCGTGGCGCGGCAGGGCTTGCCGGAGATCGGGCACTATCGCGCCGAGCTGTCGTCGCGTCTCGATCCCTCCGCCGACCTGTTCCACCGCCTCACCGAAACCGTGCGCGCCAAGCCCAAGCGCGTGGTGTTCGCCGAAGGCGAGGAGCCCTGCGTCGTGCGCGCCGCCGCCGCGTTTCAGCAGGCGGGATTGGGCAAGGCGGTGCTGGTCGGCCGCCGCGATGTCATCAAGAACACCATTCGCCAGGCCGGCCTGGAAGGCGCCACCGAACTCGAAATCCGGGTGCCGCATTCGGCGGCCGAAGCGACGCCCTACATCGATGCGCTGTACAAGCGGCTGCAGCGGCGCGGCATGCTGTATCGCGATTGCGTGCGGATGGTCACCAACGACCGCAACACCTACGCCGCGTCGCTGCTGTCGGCCGGCGAGGTCGACGCCATGGTGACCGGTGCGACCCGCGCCTATTCGGCGGTGCTGGCCGACATCCGCCGCGTGCTCGACACCCCGCTCAACCAGCGCCCGATGGGCGTGATGGTGATTTTCGCCAAGGGCCGGGTGATCTTCGCCGCCGATACCTCCGTGCACGAACTGCCGAGCTCGGAGCAGCTTGCCGACATCGCGGTGCAGGCGGCCCGGGTGGCGCGCTGGTTCGGCTATACGCCGCGCGTGGCGCTGCTGGCCTCCTCGACCTTCGGATATCCGCGCAGCGAACGCTCCGAGCGCATCGTCGAAGCGGTCAACATCCTCGACCGGCGCCAGGTCGATTTCGAATACGACGGCGAAATGGCCGTCGACGTCGCGCTCGACCGCGCGCGGATGGCGCTCTATCCCTTCTGCCGCCTCAGCGACACCGCCAACGTGCTGATCCTGCCGGCGGTGCACTCGGCGCAGATCTCCACCAAGCTGCTGCAGCAGGTCGGCGGCGTGTCGATGCTCGGCCCGTTCATGGTCGGCTTCGAGAAATCGGTGCAGATCGTGTCGCTCGGCGCCAACATGACCGAAATCTACAACGCCGCCCTGGTGGCATCGCTGTAGGGCCACCCGGCAACACCCCCTGCGGCAGAAGAACTCCGCGGACGCGTTGACTTCGCCCCAGGAGGTCCCTAAACAAACCGCCCCAAGCCCGTGCCCAGATGGCGGAATTGGTAGACGCACTAGTTTCAGGTACTAGCGCTGCAAGGCGTGGAGGTTCGAGTCCTCTTCTGGGCACCAAGTTCTTGGATTTCCAAGACAATTTGACTTGTCCGCGGCCTTCGGCCGGCGTTTGCCGCACGCGCTGACGGCACAACTCGAACGGCATAGTGCCCCGGCGTGGCGGCGCATGGTCAGCAACGACCGTGCATCGGACGGTGCAGCGACTGGGGCTGTAATCCGACGCCCGGGCAAATCAGCGCGAGCCACCGACATGTCTGGCGCTATAGGCCATTGCCACCACCGGCGACGGGGGAAATCCACCTGCACCAATAGCTTGAGATGGCTCTCACATTTTGCCGAAAATTATTCGCCTTCCCCGCCGGGAGACCAATGACCGAACTACACTCCAGAATGGACCTTCCCACGGCACGAGGAAGGGGCAAAATGCGCCATAACACGACATTCCCGCTCTTTGCGAACACCCCCAAGCACATTTGGGCGAGTCAGCAAAACGCGCTAATTGGGAAGCTTGTACACCAGCACCGATGACGATTCTGGATCGAGGGAACTTGCCCACACGATGAGTGTATTTCCGGGAGCTAGCACAATGGCTTGCGGGTTCGCGACCTGGGGAGCATTCAAACCGTAAACGGCTCGCACGCTAAGGTCCGTCGGATTGAGCATCAAAACCGATAGCCCCGCAAGCATCGCCACGTTTGACTGATCACCTGCAACTGACAACTGCCACGGGACGCACCAGGGCATCGGCAACAGGACTGACTTGAGTAGGGCACCGGTCGTGCCGTCGCGCAAAATCAACGACCACGGCGCATCCGCTTTCTGGAACAAATTCCCGTTGGTGTTGGGTTGAATGAGGCGATCACCGACCCTGTACACTCGCTCGCTGTAGATCGTGTCCTTGTGAACGAAGATGTCGGCTCCGTCGTGAATGGCGGCCTCAAAGCTCGGATATAAACCCTTTTCTACACTCAGGAGACTTCTTCCGAGCTGATCGGCAAAAGCAAAGTTGTCTTCATGTGGGAAAGCCTCCGACGCACCCGCGCGAACATGGCCTTTGCTGGACACCATTGTGTCGAGCACTTCTCTCTCAAACGTGCCCTCTTTCAACCTGAGGAGCGATGTGGTTTCCAAATTCATGTTATAATCATCGAAGCCCATCAGCAGCAGATTTTCGCCGACCCATTGCATGCCGTGAGATTGGAAGCGTTGAACAGTCAGGGCAATTCGGTGCGAAGTAAGATCGTATATGTACGTCTCGAATGCCGAAGACCAAGCTAGATAGCGGCCACTCGCAGAAAAGCCTGCTGAACTGCCAAAGCCCTGCCCGATGGGAATTTTGATAGAGGGGTCTTGGCCTTCGGAATGCTGGAACACCAGAATAAGACCTTTGGCAAGATCGGCGACTGCGACCGCACCGGTACTACTGACCGCCACGTCGTTAATCGAACCGCGGTACAGCAACTCGGGTACTAGGGCTGAAACCCAATAAAAGTGTTGCGGTCTGAATCGGTTGTTGATTCCCTGTGCTGGGTGATTTGCAGGGAATGAGATGC
>NZ_JBWZET010000338.1:0-2957 GCF_056722145.1 Rhizomicrobium sp.
GCAAAAACGCACTTGGTTCTCGGCAAGCACTCCGGCCGCGCGGCGCTGCGCCACCGGCTGGAGCAGCTCGGCTTCGCGCTCACCCGCGAAGAACTGCAGCAGACCTACTATCGTTTTGTCGCCATGGCCGACCGCAAAAAGAACATCTACGACCAGGACCTGATCGGCCTGCTGCCCGACAAGATTCGTGAAACCCGGCGCGAGCCCGTGTCAGAATTGGATTAGAACTGACTGACAACCGATCACTGACAACTGAAAGAGAGAGCATGAAGCTGAAGATCCTAGTCACGGCCGGCGACGGCATCGGCCCCGAAGTCACGAACGAAGCAGTTGCGGTTCTGAAAGAAGTTGCAGCGCAGGGCGGCCATGAGTTTACCTTCTCCGAGCGCCGCATTGGCGGCGTGGCCATTGTGAAGGACGGCACGCCGCTGCCCGAAGACACGCTCAAGGAAGCGCTCGCCAGCGATGCAGTCTTTCTCGGCGCCGTGGGCGGCAACGAGTTCAATTCCCTCCCCCCGAACAAGCGCCCCGAAGCCGGCCTGCTGAAAATTCGCGCCGAACTCGGCGGCTTCGCCAACCTGCGTCCCGCCTTCGCGTTCAAGGAACTGGCCATCAACAGCCCGCTGCGCCCGGAGATCATCGACGGCGCAGACATTTTGTTCGTCCGCGAACTGCTGGGCGGCCTCTACTTCGGCCAGCCGCGCCAGTGGGACAAGGAAAAGGGCGAAGCCTTCAACACCATGCGCTACACGCGCGACGAAGTGGTCCGCGTGGCCCGCATCGCCTTTCAGCTCGCACAGAAGCGCCGCAAGAAGCTGACCTCGGTGGACAAGGCCAATATTCTCGAAACCTCGCAGCTCTGGCGCGCCACCGTGAATGAAGTCGCCGCCGAGTTCCCCGACGTCGCCGTCGAGCATCAGTACATCGACGCCATGACCATGCACATCATGAATCGCCCGCGCGACTTCGATGTGGTGCTTACCGAGAATCTTTTTGGCGACATCATCACCGACGAGTCCGGCGTCATCACCGGATCGCTGGGCATGCTGCCCTCGGCCACCATCGGCGGCAAGGTGAATTTGTACGAGCCCGTCCACGGCTCGGCTCCCGACATCGCCGGCAAGGGCCTGGCCAATCCGATCGGTGCGATCCTCACCGGCGCATTGATTCTGCGCTATTCCGCCGGCCTCGACGCCGAAGCTGCGGCCATTGAAACCGCGGTGCGCAAGGTGCTGGAACAGGGCTTCCGCACGCCGGACCTGGCCCGCGGCAACACCAAGGACTTCAAGGTGCTGTCGACGACAGAAATGGGCGCGAAGGTTCTGGATACGGTGAAGTCGCTCCTCGTGCACGCATAACTGACAAGTGATCAGTGACCACTGTCCACTGATCACTGTCCACTGCTTTTAGGAGTTCCATGAGTTCCGAGCCAAAAACATTATTCGAAAAGGTATGGGAGAAGCACGTCGTCGTCGAGCCCCAGGGCGAGCCCACGGTGCTTTACATCGACCTGCAACTGGTGCACGAAGTCACATCGCCGCAGGCGTTTGAGGGCCTGCGCCTGGCCGGCCGCAAAGTGCGCCGCCCCGATCGCACCGTGGCCACGGTGGACCACAACATTCCCACTACCATCGAGGGCCGCCTCAACATCGTCGACCCCATCGCCGCCACGCAGATTTCCACGCTGCGCAAAAACTGCGCCGACTTCGGCATCGAGCTGTTCGACGTCGACTCGCCCAACCAGGGCGTGGTGCACGTGGTCGGCCCCGAGCACGGGCTCACCAAGCCGGGCATGACCATCGTCTGCGGCGACTCGCACACCTCGACGCACGGCGCATTTGGCGCGCTGGCCTTCGGCATCGGCACCAGCGAAGTGGAGCACGCGCTGGCCACGCAGACGCTGCAGCAGTCCAAGCCCAAGACCTTCCGCATAGCGGTGGAAGGCGAGCTGCCGCAGGGCGTCACGGCCAAGGACATCATCCTGGCCATCATCGGCAAAATCGGCACCGACGGCGCCACCGGCTGCGTGATCGAATACGCCGGCTCGGCCATCCGCTCGCTGAGCATGGAAGGCCGCATGACGGTCTGCAACATGAGCATCGAAGCCGGCGCGCGCGCGGGCATGATCGCTCCCGACGAGAAGACCTTCGCGTATCTCAAGGGCCGCCGCTACTCGCCGAAAGGCGCAGCGTGGGACGCGGCTGTCGCGGAGTGGAGCAAACTCACCACCGATCCCGGCGCAAAGTTCGATCGCGAACTGGTCATCGATGCAGCCACCTTGGTTCCCTACGTAAGCTGGGGCACCAGCCCCGGCATGGTCGCGCCGGTGACGGCTGCGGTTCCTGACCCAGCTCTCGCCACCAACGAGCTCGACCGCAAGTCCTTTGAGCGCGCGCTCGAGTACATGGGCCTGAAAGCTGGCGCGAAGTTCGAAGACATCGCCATCGATCGCGTCTTCATCGGCTCCTGCACCAACGGCCGCATCGAAGATCTGCGCGCTGCCGCGCGTATCGCCGCCGGCTACAAGGTGTCGCCGCATGTGACCGCGATGGTGGTTCCCGGCTCGCAGATCGTCAAGGCCGAAGCAGAAAAAGAAGGCCTGGACAAGATCTTCCGCGAGGCAGGATTCGAGTGGCGCGAGCCCGGCTGCTCCATGTGCCTGGCCATGAACCCCGACATTCTGCAGCCCGGCGAACGTTGCGCCTCCACCAGCAACCGCAACTTCGAAGGCCGCCAGGGCCGCGGTGGACGTACCCACCTGGTCTCGCCGGAAATGGCCGCAGCCGCCGCCATCGCCGGCCACTTCGTCGATATCCGCAACTGGCCCATCCACGAATCTGCCCGTGAAGAGGTGACCGCCTAATGCAACCGTTCAAGACTCTTACCTCCCTCGTCGCGCCTCTCGACCGCACCAACGTCGACACCGACCAGATCATTCCCAAGCAGTTCCTCAAGCG
>NZ_JBWZET010000339.1:0-5899 GCF_056722145.1 Rhizomicrobium sp.
AACGTGCAGTTTGGAATGGAGGATGCCGGACACTGGAGCGGTGAAGAAAGGTCGCGCCTCTCACGACCCGCCGAGCAGCACGAGACACAACTGGCCCAGGATACGCAGCTCGTGCGCGTATCAGACAATCGCGGCTGAACAAACCGCGTGCGTGCGGGTCTCACAGGGCAGATGGAATGTGCCTGTCAGCGGTCGGGTGAAAGCGGTCGCTCTGCTGGCGCCCCGTCTGTGGAGGGCACTCCCCGAACGAGCGGACCTGCGAAAATCAGGCCCGCTTTCGGCATATTTAAAGGGGCGCATTTTGCGCCGCGTGCCCCAATCGCTTAAGAAGGCCTCCCACTCAGCAAAGAAGCGCCATGTCGAAGCCGTCCGTGTTGTTCGTGTGTTTGGGGACCATCTGTCGCTCGCCGCTGGCCGAGGCCGCGTTCCGGGCCGAAGCCGCGCGCGTCGGGCTTGATGTTGACGTCGATTCCGCCGGCACCGGCGGCTGGCATGCCGGTGAGCCGCCCGATCGGCGCGCCATCGCCACCGCCAAGCGCCACGGCGTCGACATCTCCGGCTACCGCGCGCGAAAGGTGACGGCCGCCGATTTTCGCCGCTTCACGCACATCGTGGCGCTCGATTTCGAGAATTTTTCCGACCTGCAGCGCCTGCGACCCGCCGATGCCAGCGCCGAGCTCAGCCTGTTGCTCGATCACGCTCCCGATCGTTCGGGCGAGGCGGTGTCCGATCCGTGGTACGGCACGCTCGCCGATTTCGAGGTCACCTGGGCCGATGTCACCGCCGGTGCCAAGGGGCTGGTGGAGGCGTTGACGAAATCATGACGGACCTTGGCGGGCGCGGCGCGGCGTTGCTTGGCGGCACGATCGCCAGCGTCACCGGGCTTGGCGGCGGTTCGCTGTCGCAGCTCGTCAAGCTGCAGCTCGGCGATGGTCGCGTGGCGATCGTGAAAACCGGTCCCGCGCCGCGCGCCGAAGCGGCGATGTTGCAGGCGATCAAGGCGGCCGGCGCGCCCGCGCCCGAGGTGCTCGCTGTCGATGACGCGGTGCTGGTGCTGGCGGTGGTGGAAGAGAGCGGCGGTTCGGCGTGGCCCGATCTCGGCCGCACCCTGGCGCAGCTTCATGCCGCCCGCGGCCCGCGCTACGGCTGGGCCTGCGATTACGCCTTCGGCCCGGTGGCGATCGAAAATACGTGGGCGGACGATTGGCCGGCGTTCTGGGCCGCGCATCGCCTCGTCAACAGCGCCGCCTATGTCGGCAACGGCCTCGGCCGGCGTCTGGAAGCGCTTGCTGCCGATCTTCACAACCGCCTGCCGCGTGCCCCGGCGCCGTCGCTGCTGCATGGCGATTTGTGGGGCGGCAATGTCATGGTGGCGAACGGCCGCGTGGCGGGCCTGATCGATCCGGCCTGCTATTACGGCGACGGCCTCGTCGATGTCGCCATGCTGCAGATGTTCGATGCCCCGCCGGCGGCGTTCTTCTCCGCCTACGGAATAAAACAGGCCGGCCACGAGGAGCGGCTCTTGATCTACCGCCTGTGGCCGGCCTTGGTTCACTTGCGTCTGTTCGGCAGCGGTTACCGCTCGCTGGTGGAGCGGCTGCTGACCGAACTCGGCGTTTAGCGCGCAACCCGGAAAAGCGGTTTTCCGTAAAGTTGCGCGCCAATCTTAAATCGACAGCTGGAAGCGCAGCGCGATGGTGCTCAGCTTCTGGCCGCCGTTGAGGGAGGGCAGCGCCGGTGTTCCCGCGGTCGCCACCGCGGCCGGTGTCTGCAGCCGCGTCACGTCGATGTACTGGTAATCGAGCGCCAGGCGCACCGCCTGGTTCATGTACCAGTTGATGCCGAAAGTCGCGATCTTCTGGTCGCCGCCGCGCACCGTGTTGTAGTAGGTGTAGGTCTTGCTCGAGGCGGTCCAGGCGGTGACGAGGTCGGTGGCATCGCCGGTATGGCTGTTGAGGTTGAGGTCGGAATAGCGCGCCACGAATTCGAAGGCGCCCCAGGTGCCGTCCTTGATTGAGAAGTTCTTCGCCGGTTTCGGTGCGGTGAACGAAGCGGTCGCCGGATTATAGCCGCGGGCCTCGCCGGTCATGATCCAGCTGCCCTGCAGATACCAGCCGCTGAAGGAATTGCTCGACGGCTGCACGATCTGCGTTGCCGAGGTGCCGACGCCGCTGAACACGGTGTAGGCGACCGGTGAGCGCTTGACGGCGTAGTTGTAGTAGCCGGCCTGGGCGTAGAAGTTTTCGTAATTGCCGGCAGTCTCGACGCCCCAGCTGGTGACATGGCTGGCCGCCAGCGCGCCGGTCGAAACCAGCTGAATGCCGTTGGAGTCGACCGAGAACTCCGGCACGTCGCCGAGCGAGTAGCTGCTCTTGGCGGTGGCGCCGGGCGTGGTGGAAAGATTGACGGCGCCGCTGGCGGTGAGATCGGGCAGCTTGAACACCTGCAGCCCGTTGGCGCCGATGATCCAATGCGCGTTGCTTTCGGAAATCGGCATATAGGCGACGCGTCCGACCACTGCGGTCTGCTCGTCATAATTCGCCGCCGGCGCGGTCGAGCCGACCTGCAGCGCCTTGGCGCCGTCCTGGATCTTGTTGCCGGTCAGCGACAGCGCGCCGAACATGCGGTCGCCGGCATAGATGATGCTGATGGCATCGCGTCCTTCCGACCCGGCGATATTGCGCTGCAGGTTGGAGGGCGAATTGCGCTCGAAGAACATCAGGTCGGCGGAGGCCGTCGAGTCTTCGAGGTTGATCGGCGGCGGGAAGGCGCCGACGCGCACGGCCCACGGTGCCAGTCCGTCGTACTGCATGTAGGCGTAGAGGATGTGGCCCTGCGTTTCGGTCGTGGCGCCGCCGAAGTCGTAGAGGAAGTAATAGGAGAAGTCGCCGAACACCTTGCCTTGCAGGCCAAGGAAGACGCGGCGGAGATTGGCGCCGCTCGACAGGTCTGGGCCGTAGGTTGCCGGCAGCGTGTTGGCGCCGCCGCCCTGCATGTAATAGCCCATGTCGGCCTGCAGCAAGGCGCGCAGCGTGGCGCTGAAATTGCCGTCGGCCGATGTGATCGAGAGCCGGCCGTTGGCGATGCCGGGCTTCGGCGCGCTGGCGAGTGCGGCCACGGTCGCCGCCTGCTTCTTGGCATCGTCGGCGCGGGCCTTGGCGTCGTCCTGCTGCTGCTGATGGATCGCCGCTTCCTGCTTTTCGGCGTCCGCCTTCAGGGCGTCCACTTGTTTGCTGAGCTGACTGATCTGGTCCTGCAGCGCCTGCAGGCGCGCATCGGGCGTCGCCGCCAGGGCGGATGCCGAACTGCCTGCGAGAAACGCCGCAGCCATGATTTTTGTGATGGTCTTCATTGGGTGGTCCTCGCTGCAGCCGCGATTGATGCGGCCCTTTGGCATGCGAAGAGGCTAGGTGGGCGTTGGTTAATTGGACGCTATCGGCACCGCATTTGTCGCCTTTGGCCGCATCAGTACTTTCACTTGTACCGAGGGTTCGGCGGCGCCCACGCGGACAAGTCGGCAGTATCGCGTTAACGACCGCGACCAGCGCGCATAGCAACCACAGCGATAGGTGCGTGCGGCCTTCAGGATGTGATTGATGGATTTGGCGAAATTCGATTCAAAAAATGCGATCGGCCCGCCATCTTTACACGGATTGTAAATCCAAGCGGAGCAGTTTGGTCCCGGTACGGACGGGTTGCGTTCGTTTGGATTGGCGGACTTTCCGGAAATGCGGGTCCGGACGGCAGTTACAGGGATATTTGGGGGACCATGCATCATTCGTTCGAGTTGCCGGACTTCGATATCGAAGCCCGCCTTCGCTATGCCGGTATCAACGCCTCCACCAGCCGGCGTTTGCGCGGCTTCTGGCGCATCGCGCGCCTGGCGCTCCCGGGCATCCTCAATGACTTCTACCGCCATGTGGAGTCCGAACCGCAAATGGCCCGGCTGACGTCGGGCAACGTCAATCGCCTCAAGGGTGCGCAGACCGCGCACTGGGCAAGGCTGTTTTCGGGCCACTTCGACAAGGATTATATGGTCGGCGTCTTTCACGTCGGCTTGGCGCACAAGAAGATCGGGCTGGAGCCGCGCTGGTACATCGCCGGCTATCAGTTCGTGCTCAATCGGCTGGTCCGGCTCGCGGTGCTCACCTGGTTTTGGAATCCCTACCAGATGTGGCGAACGCTGCAGGCGCTGAACAAGGCCGTTCTGCTCGATATGGAGCTGGCGATCTTTGCCTATCAGAACGCAATCGAGGCGGAGAAGACCCGGCAGGCGGAGGCAATCATCGCCAGCGTCGGCGTCGGCTTGCACGCACTCGCGGCCGGCGATCTCACCCATCGCGTCACCACTGAACTCACCGGTCCGCTCGAAAAGCTGAAGCTCGACTTCAATGCCGCGGTGCCGAAGCTGCAGCAGGCGCTCGCCGCCGTGGTGCAGAGCATCGACACGATTTCGACCGGCGGCCGCGAGATCGAACAGGCCTCTGACGATCTGTCGCGGCGGACCGAGAACCAGGCTGCCAGCCTCGAACAGACCGCGGCGGCGCTGGAAGAGATCACCGCAACGGTCAAGGCGACGGCGGCCAACGCCGGCAAGGCGAGCGGGATCGTCACCAAGACCAAGAATGCGGCGCAGGCTTCCGGCCATATCGTCGAATCCACGATTGCGGCGATGGGGCAGATCGAGCAATCGTCGCGGCAGATCACTGATATCATCGGCGTCATCGACGAGATCGCGTTCCAGACCAATCTTTTGGCACTCAACGCCGGCGTCGAGGCGGCGCGGGCCGGCGATGCCGGCCGCGGCTTTGCGGTGGTGGCGAGCGAAGTGCGCGCCCTGGCGCAGCGCTCCAGCCAGGCCGCCAAGGAAATCAAATCGCTGATCAGCGCGTCGAGCGAGCATGTCGAGTCTGGCGTCAAGTTCGTCGGCCAGTCGGGCGAGGCGCTGCGGCAGATTGTCGAGCAGATCGTCGAGATCAACGAACTCGTCACCGAGATCGCGCAGGCCGCCAGCCAGCAGTCGACCGGCATCGAAGAGGTCAATGCGGCAGTCAACCAGATGGATCAGGTCACCCAGCAGAATGCAGCGATGGTCGAACAGTCGACCGCGGCGGCCCATCATCTGTCGGGCGAGGCGCAGAATCTCGCGGGATTGGTGGCCAACTTCAATGTCGGCGTCAGTTTGCGCGGGCTGAAGCCGGTGGCGGTGCCGACGAAAGCGCGGGCGGGGGCGCGCGGCGGAGCGGCAGTGGCCGTGCGCGAGGCCGAACCGCAGGCCGGCGACTGGACGGAATTCTAAGGAAACATACGTATCGCCATGCAGATTACCGAGCAAAACAGCGGCGTTAAGAAGTTGGCAACGAAAGTGGTCGGGCAAATTAACAGCTTGGTATTCCAAATAGCGCAGGCTCTTTTGCGGCAGGCACTCCGCGGCTTGGGCGGATTGTTTACCGTCACTGCGTTAGACCATGTCGGAACGGCGGCTCTCGGCTGCTGCTGATGGCGGAAGTGATGACTGGGTTGATACGGAATGTGGACGAATAACGGAGAAAGTCGGCAATGGAACAGGCAGGGGATAGCGTGAGCGACAGCGTGGCGTTGCCCGCTGTAGCCGATCTCACGGAGGCGGGACCATTGAAGCAGCGACTTGAACAGGCCCTGGCCGCCGGAATCGGACTGACCGTCGACGCGTCGGCGGTGCAGCGGGTTTCCTCGCCGTGCCTTCAGGTGCTGGTTGCCGGCGTGACGGCCTTCGCCAAGGCGGGGGGCGCTGCGCTCAAGATTAGCAATCCTTCGGAAGCCTTCCGGGAAACCGCGTCGGTCCTCGGATTAATGAACGCACTAGAGCTGAGCAAGTAACATGGGCAAGACGATCCTTACGGTCGATGACTCGCGCACG
>NZ_JBWZET010000340.1:0-8747 GCF_056722145.1 Rhizomicrobium sp.
ATAATCCGTTCGCGCAAATCCAAGGAATACGGCTTGCCCATGGTCCACCTCCGACCAAGGTGAATCATGATTTGCCCCTCAATGGGAATCCCCCTTGCGATTCCTGATGACTGTCCGATGCTCTAGAAAAACTTCCACACCACGGCGCCGATGGCAGCGGCGGCGGCGACCAGCCAGAGCGAGGCGCGGGCGAAGCGCGTCTGCTGCAGTTGCGCGGCGGCAATTTCTTTGGCGCTGTCGGGATGCAGGCGCAAGCCGCCGCCGGCCAGCATCAGCGAGATGACCTGGGTGTTGCGGACGAATTCGGGCAATTCGTGGATGACGCGGCCGAGCGCGCGCAAGCCCTCGCCGGCTTCCTTCAGCCGCGCGGTGGGCGACAGCTGGTCGCGCATCCAGCCCTCTACCACCGGCCGCGCCGCCTCCCAGATATCGAAATCGGGATCGAGGTGGCGGGCGACGCCTTCCACCACCACCATCGTCTTCTGCAACAGCAGCAACTGTGGCTGCGCCTGCATTTCGAAGCGGCGGGTGGTGTCGAACAACTGCTGCAGTACCTTGGCCATGCTCATGTCGCGCGCCGGACGGCCGAAGATCGGCTCGCCCACGGCCCTCAGCGCCTGGGCAAAGGTCTGCAGCGGGAAATGCGCCGGTACGAATCCGGCCTCGAAATGGACCTGCGCGACGCGAACGTAATCGCGCGCCAGGAACCCAGCGATAGTCTCGGCCATGAAGTGGCGCATGCCGGTATCGAGCCGGCCCATGATGCCGAAATCGACCGCCACCAAGCGGCCCGCCGTGTCGACGAACAGATTGCCGGGATGAAGATCGGCGTGGAAAAAGCCCTCGCGCAGCGCCTGGGTGAGGAAGGTGCGCATCAGGATCAGCGCCACCTGCTTGGGGTCATGCCCCGCCGCCTTCAGCGCCTCCACATCGCGCACCGGCACACCGTCGATCCATTCGGTGGTGAGGACGCGCTGCGAGGTGCGGTGCCAATCGACTTCGGGAATCCGGAAGCGGTCGGCCCCGGCCATGCGTTCGGCGAGTTCCGAGGCCGCCGCCGCTTCCATGCGCAGATCGAGTTCGAGCGCAGCGGACTCCGCCAGCGTCTGGATCAGCGCCGTCAGCCTGAGCCGCCGCGCCTCGGATGCAAACCGCTCCGCCAGCCGCGAGCCATAGCTCAGGGTTTCGAGGTCGCGGGTGAATTCCTCTTCGATGCCGGGGCGCAGCACTTTCACCGCCACACGGCGGCCATCGGTGGTCTCGCCGGTGTGGACCTGGGCGATCGACGCCGCCGCCACCGGCTCGCCGAGGGTGGTGAACATCGCCTCCACCGGCCGGCCGAATTCGGACGCGATCACCGCCCGCGCCGCGGCCGAGGGGAACGCCGGCAAGCGGTCTTGCAGGCCCTCCAATTCAAGCGCCACGCCGCTGCCGACGAGGTCGGGACGGGTCGCCAGCACCTGCCCCAGCTTCACGTAGGCGGGTCCCAGCGCCTCCAGTGCCCGCGCCAGCCGTTTGCCGGGGGACGTGCCATCCTTGGCGCGGCCGCTGCCGAGAATGCGCCGGAGCACGCGCACATGCCGGGGCATCAACGCCATGTACTCGGACGGGAACAGCGCATCGTGCCGCGCCAGCGTGCGGGCCAGCCGCCAGACGCGCCACAAATGGGTGAGCCGCCCCGCCATCAGATCTTCCAGGCCGAATGCATCGCGGCGATGCCGCCGGAGAGATTGCGCACCTTGACCTGCGACAGGCCGGCGTCCTCGATCATGCGCGCGAACTTGGCCTGCGGCGGGAAGCGGCGGATGCTTTCAATCAGATACTGATAGGCCTCGCGGTCGCCCGCCACCGCCTCGCCAAGCTTAGGCAGGATGTGGAACGAGAACTTGTCGTAGAGCACGTCGAGCCCCGGCACCACCACCTGGCTGAACTCAAGGCACAGGAAGCGGCCGCCCGGCTTCAGTACGCGGCGCGCCTCTTCCAGCGCTTTCTCGATCTTGGTCACGTTGCGGATGCCGAAGGCGATCGTATAGGTGTCGAAACTGGCGTCGGGCAGCGGCAGCGCCTGGGCATCGCCGGCCACCCAGCCGATCGCAGGTTCGCCCAGTGCCTCGGCCCGCTTGACGCCTTCCGCCAGCATGTCGGGATTGATGTCGCAGACGGTGATATCGGGCGTGGCGCCGCGGGCGCGCAGCCGCTTGGCAATGCGAAAAGCGATGTCGCCGGTGCCGCCGGCCACGTCGAGGCATTTGAACGTCGGCTGCGGATTGAGCCAGTCGACCATGGCGTCCTTCCACAGCCGGTGGACGCCTCCGCTCATGAGGTCGTTCATCAAGTCATAGTTGCGGGCAACCGACGAGAACACGCCGCGGACGAGCTTTTCCTTGTCGCCGGCGGGCACGTCGCGAAAACCGAAAGAGGCGGTATGCTGAGGGGCAGATTCTGATGACATGGCTGCAGTCTAATGCCCGAACTGCCAGAAGTCGAAACCGTCCGCATGGGGCTTGCGCCCGTTCTGGAGGGGCGCCGGTTCACCAAGGTAGAAACCCGCCGCGGCGGCTTGCGGGTGCCGTTCCCCAAGAATTTTGCCGCGCGGCTGACGGGCAAGCGCGTGAAAAGCTTGCGGCGCCGCGCCAAATACCTGCTCGCCGAAATGGACAGCGGCGAAACGCTGGTAATCCATCTCGGCATGAGCGGGCGTATGGCGGTCTATGCCGACGGCGGCGCAAAGACGCTCGGCCACTATGTCTACGATGCCGCACCCGAAGGCGCGGGTTCCGGCAAGCACGACCATTTCGTGTTCGAGACCGACGCGCCGGCCCGCATCGTCTTCACCGATCCCAGGCGCTTCGGCCTGATGACCCTTATCGCGACCGACGAGCTGGAACACGACAAGCTGTTCGCCGACCTCGGCGTCGAGCCGCTGTCGAACCATTTCCATGCCGACTATCTGGCGGCGGCGCTGCAGGGCAAGAAGACGCCGATCAAGTCGGCGCTGCTCGATCAGCGGGTGATCGCCGGGATCGGCAACATCTACGCCTGTGAAGCGCTGTTCCGGTCGCGCCTCTCGCCCAAGCGGCTGGCGGGCAACGTGCGGGCCGCAGAAATTCCGCCGCTCGTCGCGGCGATCAAGACGGTGCTGCGAGAGTCGATCGCGGTGGGCGGCTCGACCCTGCGCGATCATCGCACACCCGACGGCAGCCTCGGAAGCTTCCAGCATCACTTCCAAGTCTACGACCGCGAAGGCGAACCCTGCCCCGGCTGTGCAGGCACCGTCAAACGCATCGTGCAAGCGGGACGATCGACGTTCTTTTGTCCGAAGTGCCAGAAGTGATCTCCTCCCCCCCCGTGGGAGAGGACGCAAAATCTTGCGTTTAGCGGCGCGCAGGATTGGCAAAGCCTGCACCGCTCGCCGCTAAGCCCTAGATTTTGCTGGTGAGGGGGATGTGCCACCTCACCCCTCACCTGAAAAATCATCGGGGTTAGCACGGCGCCTTTCTGGCTCGCGACAAAAGCGCGTCGGCGCCGCGCTAACCCCGTGATTTTTCTTCCTCTCCCACAAGGGGAGAGGGAATTTATGTGCTAAGATCATGACGTGAAACACACATTCGCCCAAACACTGCGTCGCGAACAAACTGATGTCGAGCGCAAGCTGTGGTTTGCGCTCAGGGACCGGCAATTCGGCGGATTCAAGTTTCGCCGCCAGCAGCCGATCGGACCTTACATTGTCGACTTCGTATGCTTCGCGGCCAAGATCGTCGTCGAACTTGACGGCGGTCAACACGGCGATGAAACCATCTTGCCTATGATCATACTCGCACGGCGCGACTGGAAGCCGATGGCTTTCGGGTGTTCCGGTTCTGGAACAACGAACTGATCATGAACTTCGCTGGCGTCCTGGAAACGATCGAACGGGCACTGAACGCAAAGCCGGAGTTGCCGAAACCGCCATTTTGATCCCCATGTGGGAGAGGGCAAAAACGAAACAGGCCGCTCTCGGGCGAGGGGCGGCCTGTTTATAGCTACGGTGATGTAGTAGAAATGGGGAAACGTCCCGCATTGTTCAAGGGGAGTTTTGCGTTTTTCTTGAAAATAATTTCGCAAGTACTCTTAACGCCTTAGCTATGACAGCGCTGGACTTCTTGCGCGACTGCCTTCCATTTGCAGGAAAAATTTTTCCGCCAGCCTATTTCGTGCTCGGCAGCGCCTTGCCGGTTTCGAGCAGCGATTTCAGGCTCGACAGCACCGCCGGCCAACCGCCCGACACCGCCTGAATGAACTGCGAGCCGTCTTTCTCGATCGTGTGCGTGACCGTGAGCTTAACCATTTCGCCTTTCGGCTCGAGCTCCATCACGCAACGCGAATAGCCCTCTTCTTTCAGCTCGGGGCGGAATTCGTGGCGCCACTTCAGTTCGAGCCGGCGCGGCGGATCGAAATCGACGACCTCGCCGGTGTCGGCCACGCGCCCGTCGGCGAATTTCAGCGACCACGCGGCGCCCTTCTCCCAGGTCGTCTCCTGGGTGACGCCGAACCAGTACTGGCGCACGAATTCCTGCTCGGTCAGCGCCTGCCACAGTTTTTCGGGCGACGTGCGGATGTATGTCACATAAACGAATTGATCAGCCATCGTTGTTCCCTTCGAGTTTATTCTTCAGGTCCGCGAGCGCCTGCACCCGATGGCGCTCGTATTTGCCGATCCACCGCTCGGCGATCTCGTTGATGGGAACGGGATTGAGGTAGTGCCGCTTCTCGCGCCCATGCCATTGCACGACGACGACCCCGGCCGCCTCAAGCTGCGACAGATGCTTGGTCACCGCCTGGCGCGACATGTCCATGCCGTCGCAAAGCGCCGCCAGCGTCTGCCCGTTCCGGGCAAAGAGACGGTCCAGCAAGTGCCGCCGCGCGGGGTCGGCCAAGGCCCGGAAAACCGCATCCATGCTCATGGGTGCGACGATAGGCAACCATATGGTTGCATGTCAAGCGAGCGCTTCGCGGGGATGACAGCTATTATTTCACCATGCCCGAGATTCGCATTACGCCTGACATTGCCATCGACGAACGCGAGCTGGAGGAGAGTTTCGTGCTCGCCTCCGGCCCCGGCGGCCAGAACGTCAACAAGGTGTCGAGCGCGGTGCAGCTCCGCTTCAACGTCGCCTTCAGCCTGTCGCTGCCCGAGCCGGTGCGTTTCCGTTTGATGACAGCCCTCAAGAGCCGCCTGACCAAGGACGGCGTGCTGGTGCTGGTGGGGCGCAAGTATCGCGACCAGAACCGGAATCGCGAAGACGTTCGCGCCAGACTGGCGGAGCTGATCGAGGCGGCCACAATCGAGCCTAAAAAACGCTACAAAACGAAGCCGTCGCGTGGTGCCAAGGAAGAAAGGTTGCAGCACAAGAAAAAACATGCGGAATTGAAACGCGGCCGCGGCAAAGTCCGCGACGACTAGCGCGCTTTTCGCGCAACTGTTCGCGTAACCAACGAAGGCTCCGTATGGAAAACATTCTTGTCACGCACGACGGTGCGGTCGGCATCATTACCCTCAACCGGCCCAAGGCCCTCAATGCGCTGAACCGCGCCCTGCTCGCCGAACTGTGCGCGCAACTGGAAGCGTTCGACGCCGATCCGGCCGTGCGCTGCGTGGTCGTGACCGGCTCCGAACGGGCCTTTGCGGCCGGTGCCGACATCAAGGAGATGGCGCCGCAATCCTATATGGACATGTTCAAGGCCAACTATTTCGCCAGCGCCTGCGACCGCATCGCCGCCACCCGCAAGCCGGTGATCGCGGCAGTCTCCGGCTATGCCCTCGGCGGCGGCTGCGAGCTGGCCATGCTGTGCGACTTCATTATCGCCGCCGACACCGCCAAGTTCGGCCAGCCCGAGATCACCCTCGGCGTCCTGCCCGGCATGGGCGGCAGCCAGCGCCTTACCCGTTTCGTGGGTAAGTCGAAGGCGATGGAGATGTGCCTGTCGGGGCGGATGATGGACGCCGCCGAGGCGGAACGGTCGGGGCTGGTCAGCCGAGTCGTGGCGGCGGCCGATCTGATGGCCGAAACCCTGAAAACGGCCCAAAAGATCGCCGGACAGTCGGTCCCGGCCCTGATGATGGCCAAAGAAGCGGTCAATCGCTCCTACGAGACCACCCTGGCCGAGGGGCTGCTCTACGAGCGCCGCCTCTTCCATGCCGCTTTTGCGACCGAAGACCAGAAAGAAGGCATGGCCGCCTTCGCCGAAAAGCGCAAACCCGCCTTCAAGGACAAATAGCGCGGCCCCTGGCGGCGGTAATGAATTGACCCCGGAGCCGCCACGGGCTATACGCCCCGCCTCTTAAGTCTAGGAAACCGATCGATGCCGAATATCGCCTCAGCCAAGAAGCGCACCCGGACCGCCGCCAAGCGCGAGGCCATCAACCATTCGCGCAAGACCCGCATTCGCGGCTTCGTGCGCAAGGTCGAAGAAGCCATCGCCACGGGCGACGCCAAAGCCGCTCAGGACGCTCTCAAGGCCGCCGAGCCGGAAATCATGCGCGGCGTCAGCAAGGGCGTTGTTCATAAAAACACCGGTTCCCGGAAAGTTTCCCGACTGTCCAAGCGGGTCGCCAAGCTGTCCAAGTGATAGCCTGCGCTTGACTCTTGCAAGTTTCGCGAAAACAGGTCCAAGATTGTCTTGGACCTGTTTTTATTTGTCAGTGGGCTGACGAACACTCCAAAACGCCGCAGTGCACTGCAGCATGACAGTTCCGCTTCGGTAAGCCCCTGATTCGCCAAAATTAACCACGCCATTCCTATTTTCAGTATAAAGAACATACGGTTAGGAATGGGCCTGCCATCATCGATTCGTCATAGAATCTTTGGCGTTCAGCGTTTGTCCCCTTGAGTCGCCCCCAGGATTTTGCTTAAGGTTATCCACGGTGGAGGCACGAGATAACAACAATGCCTAGCAAAACTAAAATACAGAAAAGGGTGTTGTGTGCGCTCCGAAGTACAGTTCGAGCGGCTTCGCAGTAAAACTAAGTAAAAATTTAAATCGAGTACTTAAAGCGGCGGGAATGCCCGTCCGCGCGATGACGTTTCTTCGGACTGTTAAGAATGACCACTTCTCTTCCACACGGCTACGCAGGTGACGCAAGTGTCACGGAAGCCTGGGCGGCGCTCCAGAGCGACCCGCGGGCCCAGCTCGTCGACGTGCGGACCACGGCGGAATGGTCGTTCGTCGGCCTGCCCGATCTCAGCAGCCTCGGCCGCCGGGTGCACTGCATCGAATGGGTTCGTTTTCCGGCGATGGCGCCGAATCCGAACTTCATCGCGGAAGTGCGCGCTGCGTTAGGGAGCGAGCAAGACATCGCCGTTTACCTCCTGTGCCGTTCGGGGGCGCGGTCGCGTGCCGCCGCCATCGCGCTGACGGCGCAAGGCTACACGAACAGCTTCAATATCGCCGGTGGGTTCGAGGGCGATCTCGATCCCGAATACCACCGCGGCACAAACAATGGCTGGAAGGCGGCAGGCCTTCCGTGGGTGCAGACATAAAACCGAGGGAGGATGCCATGCGAAGTTGGACGGCGCCGGTGGGACGGCGCCCAGGAGGCCACTAGACCGGACCAGGGAAGGGTCCGGACTTCGAACAAGAACAAGACGGTGCGTGCAAGAAAAAATCAGGCGCATCGGGCATAAGTGGGTGTGGGATATGGGACAGTCTACAAGCAAGCCGACCTCGAAGGATTGGCCGTCACGTTGGGCATGCGTGCGCGAGCGTCTTCGCAAGGAACTCGGCGATCCGATTTTTGACGCGTGGATCGCGCCGTTGACCCTCGAGAAGTGGGAGAACGACGACCTCAGGATCGGCGCCGCCAAGCCGTTCGTGCGCAACTGGGTCGCCAATCACTACATCGCCCGGATCGAGCGCGCGTTCCGCGCCGAGAATGCCGAGCCGGCGTCGATCTCCATCGTGGTGGCCACCGCGCCGTCGCAGGTCGCGATCCAGGTTTCCAAGGAACCCGTGCACATCACGCCGCAGCCGCAGATCCCGCCCTCCAACGTCTCCTACATGCCGCATGTCGGCCCGGAAGGCGCCAACGGGGCCGGTCAGGGCCTGTGGAGCCGCATGCTGCATCCGCAGCAGACGTTCGATTCTTTCATTCCCGGCCAGGCCAATGAGTTCGGCCACGGCGCCGCGCGTGCCTTTGCGGAAGGCACCTCGAGCGACCTCACCATCCTCTACATCCATGGCGGCTTCGGCTACGGCAAGACCCACCTGCTCAACGCCGCGGCGCTGGAATTCCGCAAGCGCGGCAAGAAGGTGCTGTTCCTCAGGGCCGAAGACTTCATGCGCCACTTCCTCGGCGCCCTCTACCGCAAGGACACCCTCAACTTCAAAGAAGAGCTGCGCTCGGCCGAAGTGCTGATCATCGACGATCTGCAGCACATCTGCCGCTCGGCGGCGACCGCTTCGGAGTTCCTCTACACGGTCAATGCGCTGGCCGATCTGCGCCGCAAGGTGGTGATCGCCGCCGACCGCGCTCCGGCCGCCCTGGAAGGACTCGGCGCCGACGTCAAGAGCCGCATCTCCGGCGGCCTCGTCTGCCAGCTCAACAAGCCGGACCGCGATACCCGCCTCGAGATCCTGCAGCATCGTGCCGCCGAGTTCACCCGCCTGCGTCCCGGCGTGACGATCCCGCTCGACGTGCTCGAACGGATCGCCGACATCGAAGACGCCGCCCCGCGTGAGCTGATCGCGATCCTGACCAAGCTCTGCAC
>NZ_JBWZET010000341.1:0-4072 GCF_056722145.1 Rhizomicrobium sp.
TCATAGCCGTGCGGCAGCAGCATCACGAGGCCGCACATCCTCAGCCATTTCATTTCGCCGGAGGCGATGAACTGGTCGATGATGACTTGGGCATTGTTGGCGAAATCGCCGAACTGGGCTTCCCACAGCACCAGCGCCTTGGGCTCCGACGTGGCGTAGCCGTATTCAAAGCCGAGCACCGCCGCCTCCGATAGTAGCGAGTCGATCACTTCGAACGGCGCCTGCTTGGCGTCGATGTTGGCGAGCGGAATGTGGCGGGCTTCGGTCTCCTGGTCGACCAGCACCGAATGGCGCTGGCTGAAGGTGCCGCGCCCCGAATCCTGGCCCGACAGGCGCACCGGATAGCCGTCCTGCATCAAGGTGCCGAACGCCAGTGCTTCGGCAGTCGCCCAGTCGATGCCCTCGCCGGTTTCGAACATGCGCGCCTTGTTCTGCAACTGGCGCAGGATCGTCTTGTGGGCATTGAAGCCGTCGGGAACCGTCGACAGCGCCTTGCCGACCGCAAGCAGAGCCTCGCGCGCGACACCGGTATTGGCCCGCCGGTCGCTCTTGGGCGCGACTTCGAAGCCGGTCCAGTTGGCCTGCAGCCAGTCGGCACGCTCCGGCTTGTGGGTCTTGGAGGCTTCGAAATCCGCGTCCAGGCGGGCGTTGAAATCACCCACCATGTGCTCGACTTCACTCGCCGCCAGCGTCGATTCCGCCACCAGCTTGTTGGCGTAGATTTCGAGCGTGGAGGGATGATCCTTGATCGCCCGGTACATGATCGGCTGGGTGAACGCCGGCTCATCGGTCTCGTTATGACCGAAGCGGCGGTAGCAGTACATGTCGATCACGACGTCCTTGTGGAAAAGCTGGCGGAATTCGGTGGCGATGCGGGCGGCGTGCACCACCGCTTCGGGATCGTCGCCGTTCACATGCAGGATCGGCGCCTGCACCATCAGGGCGATGTCGGTGCAATAGGCCGACGAGCGCGAATACTGCGGCGCGGTGGTGAAGCCGATCTGGTTGTTGATGACGAAATGGATGGTGCCGCCGGTGCGATAGCCGCGCGTGCCCGACATGGCGAAGCATTCGGCGACGATGCCCTGGCCGGCGAAGGCGGCATCGCCATGCAGAATCATCGGCAGCACCTGGCTGCGGACCTCTGTGTCGCCGAGCTGGAACTGTTTGGCGCGCGCCTTGCCCAGAACCACCGGATCGGCCGCTTCGAGATGCGACGGGTTCGGCGTCAGCGTCAGGTGCACGTCGTTGCCGTCGAACGAGCGATCCGACGAGGCGCCGAGATGATATTTCACGTCGCCAGTGACTTCCTCGATGCCGTCCGGATTGGCGCTGCCGCCGCGGAACTCGTGGAAGATCTGGCGATAGGATTTCGACAGCACATTGGCGAGCACGTTGAGGCGGCCGCGATGGGCCATGCCGATGACGATCTTCGACACGCCAAGCTGACCGCCGCGCTTGATGATCTGTTCCAGCGCCGGGATCATCGCCTCGCCGCCGTCGAGCCCGAAGCGCTTGGTGCCGAGGAACCTGAGGGCGCAGAACTTCTCGAAGCCCTCCGCCTCGATCAGCTTGTTGAGGATGGCGCGCTTGCCGGCAGGGGTGAAACTGATCTCCTTATCGGGCCCCTCGATGCGTCGCTGCAGCCAGTCCTTCTGCTCGGCGTCGTTGATATGGACGAACTCGTAGCCGATGCGCCCGCAATAGGTGCGCCGCAACAAGTCGACCATCTGGCGCGGCGTGGCGACTTGCAGGCCCAAGACGCCGTCGATGAACACCGGCTTGTCGACATCGGCGTCGGCAAAGCCGTAAAAGCGCGGATCGAGTTGGGGATGGGGCGTCTTCGCGGTCAGTTGAAGCGGATCGAGGTCGGCTTCGAAATGGCCGATGACGCGATAGGCGCGCACCAGCTGGATGGCACGGATGGAGGCCTGCGCCGCCGCCCGCACGTCTTCGGCCGCTGGAGCGGGGGTTGCGATCGGCGCGCCGGCGGCTTTGGCGCGCTGGGCCCAGCTAGGGCTGGACGGTCCACGCGGACCCTCCAGGTTGGCAAAGTACCGCGCCCAGGAAGGATCGACGGAGGTCGCGTCTTCCAGATACTGGGCGTAGAGGGATTCGACAAATTCGGCATTGGCGCCGAACAGGAACGCGGTTTCCTCGAAAATGGCGTTGGACGCCCGGTTCAACCGCTCAGCGGGAGTTTGACTGGTCATCTCAGGGTGAGTTTAGAACTGTTCGAATTGAAGGGTCTACCGCAATCTGGCCACAAAGACCACGACTTTCCGCGTCTCGTGGTAGCCATTGGTAACAGAGCGTAAATCCTGGATATTGCGAGGGATTCGCACATGACTACCCCCATGAAGCGGCTTTATTCCCTGGATGCGATCCGCGGCCTGGCGGCGCTGACAATCGTGATCTGGCATTGGCAGCACTTTTTCGCCCTGTCGGGCCATTGGCAGACGCCGTGGGCGCGTGACTGGCAGCCCTTCTATCGCCTGCTCGAGCCGCTTTATCTGGAAGCCTGGGCGGCGGTGGATCTGTTCTTCGCCCTCTCCGGGTTCGTCTTCTTCTGGCTTTACGGCGAGGCGATTCGCGCCAACACGGTCAAGCCGGGCAAGTTCGCGTGGCTCCGATTCTCGCGGCTGTGGCCGCTGCATGCCCTGATGCTGGTGACCATCGCGCTGCTGCAATGGGCCTTCCGCAGTCGCACCGGCGTCGATTTCATTTTCCCGGCCGAGGGCTGGGACCGCTTCTTCGCCCACCTCTTCCTGGTGCACCAGACGGTGCCGCCCAACACCTTGCAGACCTTCAACGGCCCGGCGTGGACGGTGTCGATCGAGGCGGCGCTCTATGTGCTGTTCTTCGTTCTCTGCCGGCTGAAGCTCAATGGCTGGCGCACGGCGCTCGTCGTGGCTCTTCTCGGCGTGCCGCTGTTCCATTGGAACTGGTTCATTTCGCGCGGCCTGATGGGCTTCTTCCTCGGCGGCGTCGCCTATTACGCGGTCGAAAAAGTGCGCGCGCTGCCGAACGCACGGCGGATTGCGCAGATCATCGGCCTCGCCTGCCTGGCGCTGTGGGCTTTCATCGTCGTCGAGATCGAATTCGGCCCGCTGCACCGCCTGTGCGAATATCTCTCCGACAATCTTCCCGACGAATGGGACTATTATTCCGAGAATGCCGACGACATCTTCCACGTCGCCTACATCGTCACCGCCGTGCCTTTGACGGTGGCAGCGCTGGCCTTGAGCGAAGCGGTCCTCAACCTGTTCCCGCGCTTCTACAAGAAGACGACGTATCTCGGCGACATCTCCTATTCCGTCTACATGCTGCATTTCCCGCTGCAGACGGCGTGCGCCCTCGGTGCGTTGTCGCTCGGCCTGACACCGATGTTTTTCATGCAGGGTTGGGTGATGCTGGCCTTCTACGCCGTCCTGCTGGTGCTCGCGTCGGCGTCCTATCGCTATTACGAAAAGCCGATGCAGAAATGGATGCGGAAGCTGGTGGAGAAATAGCGCGCTCCCCCCTTGTGGGAGAGGAACTATCCTTTCAGCACCTCCACCATCGTCGTCCCGAGCGCGGCCGGGTTGGGCGAGACGCGAATGCCGGCGGAGCGCATCGCGTCGATCTTGGATTCGGCACCGCCTTTGCCGCCGGAGATGATGGCGCCGGCATGGCCCATGCGCCGCCCGGGAGGCGCGGTGACGCCGGCGATGAAGCCGACCATCGGCTTTTTCACCTTCGAATGCTTGATGAAATCGGCCGCATCTTCTTCCGCCGAACCGCCGATCTCGCCGATCATGACGATGCTTTCGGTTTCGGGATCGGCGAGCAGCATTTCCAGCACGTCGATATGCTCGGTGCCCTTGACCGGATCGCCGCCGATACCGACGCAGGTCGATTGGCCGAGCCCGACCGCGGTCGTCTGCGCCACCGCTTCATAGGTCAGCGTACCCGAACGCGACACGATGCCGACCGAACCGCGGCGATGGATGTGGCCCGGCATGATGCCGATCTTGCATTCGCCCGGCGTGATCACGCCCGGACAGTTGGGCCCGATCAGCCGCGATTTGGA
>NZ_JBWZET010000342.1:0-4400 GCF_056722145.1 Rhizomicrobium sp.
CAATGGCGATTTCGAGATCGCGATCGGCATAGCCGACATCGATGGTGATGATGCGATCGCCAAGCGCATCCTGAGCGTCGTGGACGCCGGCATATTCCTGCGGATTGGACGTGAAAATCACGCGGAAATCGGGATGCACCTTGACGTACGGCTCGTCGCGGTTCTGCGCCGGCAGCACCAGCAGACCCTCTTCCAGGACACCGAGCAGCACGTTGTTGGCCTCCGGTCGCGAACGCGTGAATTCGTCATAGATCAGGGTGTAGCCTTCGCGGCAGGCGGTGGTCAGGCGATGATCGGCCCAATGCTTGTCGGCGGTCTCTTCCATTTTGGTGACGGTATGGATGAAATGGTCGACCACTTTGCGGTAGTGATAGCCCTGTTGGGTCCCGACCAGCGTCGACGTTGCCATGTCCTCGTCGCCCGCGATCATCACCGTCGGACGGCCGAGCAGCGCCGCGACATGCAGCGCCAGCGTGGTCTTGCCGGTTCCCGCGGGACCGCGAAAATGAACCGAGAATCCGGCCTTGAGATAGGCCAACGCGCGCTTGGCGATCGCCTCGACGCTCGGCGTGTGGACGAAATTCTCGCGCGGACGCAGTTCCAGTGTCGTTACCGTATTTGCATCGCCGAGGTTGGCCAAGTTCAGCATGCCCTTCACAACTCCTGGCTGGCGCCGGCGGCCGTCCGCATCGGATCCGCTCCGGCATGGCTTTCAAACCGCCGCGCCCGGTACCAGAGCACGCGATCTTTCGCGAACGTCGTCGGATCGTTGATCCACGACAGGAATTGGCCGTGTACCTGCGCCAGCGCGATCTTCGCCCGTCGCCAGCTTTCCTTGCTCAGCGGCGCATCGCGGCACAGCCCGACATCCAGCGGCAGGCTCGGCATTTGCGCGGCCAGACTGCGGGCAAAAGCATCGCGCGCGCCGATCGCCTCGCCGCTGACGAGATAAGCGGCGTGATTGGCGAAGGCGGCAACGAAATCGCCCGGCAGGCCGAGCCGGCGCGCGACCACAGCCGCCATGCTTTCGATGATGCGCGCAAACGCCTCCAGCGCCCGCGGCGGCAACTCGCCGCCATCACCAAGGCTGCGTTGCAGCACCAGTGCGTCGGCATAGGCGAGCGGCGGCAGGGTGCCGAGCTTGGGCGGCGGAAACAGCCCGAAACAGTAGTCGGCTTCGCTAAAGTCGCCAATCTCGTCGATGTCCTCGAAACCGATGCGCAGCAGCGCCCACAACTTCTCGAACAACGGCATCACCGCCCGCAGGTCGGGCTGCAGCACGATTTCGGGATCGA
The DNA here is from genome assembly GCF_056722145.1 of Rhizomicrobium sp. NCBI lineage: Bacteria > Pseudomonadati > Pseudomonadota > Alphaproteobacteria > Micropepsales > Micropepsaceae > Rhizomicrobium > Rhizomicrobium sp. The sequence goes on from NZ_JBWZET010000342.1 coordinate 1,296, forward strand.
GCCCGTCCCTGAGATAGAGCCGGCACGCAATGGCTTCGAGAAGCGCCAACTCGACCGGCAACGTCACTTCCACGCTGCCGCTGTTGCGGCCGGCAGAGCGGATATTGCGGCACCCGAGATGCATCACATTTTCTCCGTCTGCCGGCCACCCGCTGCTGTGCCGGGCGGCCCTTTTTCGCGGCATTTGGAGCGGCAGAGGACGCTCCATTTTTTCTAGCAGAACCTCAACGCACCATTCTCATGAGCGAACCGTCCGGCGGGAGATACCGGGGTTAGCCGCGCGCCCGTTTGCGCTTGGATGCCGTACCGGCAACGGCGGCCTTCTTGATGGTCGCTTTGCGCTGACGCGGCGCATCGTGGGCATGCTGTTCCCACACCCGTTCGCCGCGGGTGCGGTCCTTGCGCAGGTCGGCCAACATCTTGTCGGATTCGGCAAGCTGCGCCGCCACGCGATGACGAAGCTCCTTGACTTGCGCCCGCCGCTGATTGGCTTCGCGGCGCATCGTCTTGGTCCGTGTCGCCGCCATGCGTTCGAGTTCGGCGCTGACGCTGTCGTGCAGCTCGCTGGTGTAATCGTCGAGCTGGCGATGCAGCAGTTCGGCGTCGTGCTCGCGTTCGCGACCGAAGCGCTCGATCATGTCCTGCGTCGCACCGCGCGTGAACGCCGCCAATCCGAAGATGTCGCGCAGGCTGCTCTTGGTCGCGGAACGGTGCGCACTCATCGTGCGGGCCAGCGTAGTTTTGTTCTTGCGGCCGTCACGCCGCATCTCGCTCTCGATTTTCGCGATGGCCGCCAGACGGGCGCCCTGAGCCGCTTCGCATTCTGCCGCGATCCTGGACATTTCACTCGTCAATGTCATCGTGCTGTCTCCCTGTTGCCAAGCGACGCGCTTCGAACGGACGCCTGGGGGACACCGTGCCCCCCAGGCACCCAAGCGTCAGGCAGCAGCGGCGCCCGCCGTCAGTCCGACGGCCTCCGCATATTTCAGGTAGGTGTCGACGCCGGCCACCACGATGCGCGCTTCGATCGACAACAGCTCGATGCCGACGAGCGAGACGCGGGCCCACGCATCGACCACGATGCCTTTGTCGAGGATGCGGTCAACGACCTCGGCAAGGCTGCTCGACGCATTCATTTTCTCGATTGCCATGTCTGTCTCCCACTCAGTTTTCGGACGAAGGACTTCGTTCGCTCATGAGTGCGCGGAATATTTCAGATCGCCATTCAGCGCTCCACAAAGAAGAGCCCGTTCGAAGCGGGGACAATTCCGCATGCGGCGAGGGTATTCCCCGCACCGCGTCGAACCTGATTCAAATGCATTTGTATGTGTGTCGAATCGATGCAATTCGCAGACGCCAAGGCGTTGCATGTAAACTCTAATCGAGCTCACTCCGGACGCAACCCGTAGCCCGCCGCAGCATACCCGAGCATCAACGAATCACCCAGGATGCACCATTTTCGAATCAGGAACTGTATGTATAACAAATGCATAAAATACGTGCCCGCAGCACTTGAACATCGAATCATCAGTGCGCGCAGCGGTTGTGAAGGCGCATTTCGAAGAGTACATTTGCGCCGCAACGCCAGGACAATGCCGATTGAACCCCAAGAACCACGCCAACTCACAGCATCATTTCCCACTGGGTCAGGATTGAATCGCGAGCGGACGCACGCCGATGCAGGGCAACGTGGAGAGCGATCTTGGTCGGCAATGGGAGCGCGAAACGACCGCGCGGGTGATGACCGCCTATATTGCGCACGAACTCAATCATCCGCTCGGAACCATCGTCAATATCGTCAACACGCTGTCGCGCCAACTCGAACGGCCTGTGATCCGGCCTCAAGACATCGGCGATTACCTGAAAAGCATCAAGGATGAAGCGCTGCGCGCGTCCACAACGATCAAGCATCTGCGCCTGCTCACCGAACGCAAGCCGACAACGCGCTCGAGCGTTTCACTGGTGGAAGTCTGCCGCGAAGCGATCGAACGGCTGAAGCCGCTCGCGCTCGCCAAGGACGTGAAGGTGCGGCTCAGCGTCCGTACCGACCGCACGCGGGTGACCGGGGTCAAGGAGCTCCTCGGCACGGCGCTGTACAATTTCCTGATCAACAGCGTGGCGGCGCTTGACGATCCCGACATCACGCAACGGCGCGTCTCCGTCTGCGTCGTCGGCAAAAGCGAAGATACGACGGCCATCCAGGTTTTCGACAATGGCTGCGGCCTTCCCGAGCACATTCGCGACAAGATTTTCCAGCCGTTCGTGACGACGCGCTCCGACGGCAGCGGCCTCGGCCTGGCGATTGCGGGCGACATCGCGCGTTGGCATCGCGGCAGCGTCTCCTGCCGCTCGCGCCGTCGCGGCACCTGCATGGAAATGATCCTGCCCAACGAACCGGCAAGCTAGAAGGCAGACCGACATGATGGCGCACGTCTTCATCATCGACGACGACGACCGCTTCCGCAAATCGCTATGCGCGTTGATCGGATCGGTCGGCCTGCAGGCCGAGGGCTGGGGCGATCCGAGCGTGTTCCTCAACAAGGTGACGCTCGACCGTCCCGGCTGCGTCGTCCTGGACAACCGCCTGCCGTCGCTGTCGGGGCTGGAAGTACTGCGCCTGTTGCGCCAGCGCACCTCGATGCCGGTCATCATGATCAGCGCCTATGCCGACGTTCAGACCACGGTGGCGGCGATGGAGATGGGCGCCGCGACGGTGTTCGAAAAGCCGCTCGACGACAACTCGTTCCTCAACAAGCTGGAGCGCTACTGTTTCGAGGATTATCAGTGGGTGCAGAAGCGGCGGGCCTGCGAAGCGATCCAGAAGCGCCTGGCCTTCCTGACCGAAGGCGAGCGCGCCGTGCTCGACCAGATGCGGATGGGCCTTTCCAACAAGGCGATGGCCCGCAATCTGTCGAAAAGCGTCAAGGCCATCGAACGGCTGCGCCAGAACGTCATTCACAAGCTCGACTGCATCAGCGCCATCGACGTGATGTGGAAGGTGCAGGTATGTCCGCTACAGACCACCATGCCGCTGACCTGCTCGCCCGAGCAATGCCTGGAGCATTTCGCCCCGCCGCTCCATCATGAGCGCGAGGCGGCGCGATA
>NZ_JBWZET010000343.1:0-20007 GCF_056722145.1 Rhizomicrobium sp.
GCGAAAGCGACAGCCGCCGTGCACAATTCGGGATCGCTCGCCAGCCCGACATGCTTGAGAATATTGCCGACGAGTTCGACCGGGCTCAGCTGCAGGGTGCGGTAATCGGTCATGAACACGGTCTCGGGCGCCGTCAGGGCATAGGCGATCCAGCCGGCGTAGAAATTCACGTACCACGGCGCCAGCACGTCGATGATGAAATCCGCCTTGGCGTTGCTGGACAGCGCGCGGAAATTCGGTGGAATATGGCAGTTGAGGCCGTCGTGCAGGGAATGGTCGTCGCTCTCCAGCATGTCCCAATAGGAGGCGAGCATGTCCGGAATGCTCCGCAGCATGACGACCGGCTTGATGCCGAACGCCGCCATCAGGTGCAGATTGGCGGGCAGCGCCAGCATGTGCACATGGGTGACCAGCGTCTTGTCGGTGAGGTCGCCCTCGAAATAGCGCACCAGCGTCGGCAGATAGGGCGTCGCATCACGTCCGGCCTGGGCGTGGACGATGCGCACGAGCTGGCCGTCGCAGGCCTTGATCAGGGCGGTGCGCAGGAAGGTGCCGGCCGCCTTGGGCGGAAACGCCAGCACGATCGCTTTGCGCTGGGCGCCGAGCTGCCGGAAAATCTGTTGCTGCGCCGGCGCGAAACGCCCATCGGGATCGGGGGGCGTGTAGACGGCTTCATTGATTTCTTCGTGAGTGGATTGCACCGGGGGCTCCGTTGAGCGCTACCGCCCAAATACGCCCCCGCGCACGAAGTATTTTGCCGCACACGGATTTCGGAAACAATCGTTGTGGCTACGGATGCCGTTACTTCGGCGTCATAATGCGCGTCCTTCGCGCATCATCCGCGCAAATACCTATCGTGGCGCGACGCCGAGAAGTTGTTCCGGCGTTTCATGCACGGCCAGGCCGTCCTGCCCGCTCGAGGCGAGAAAACTGATCGCGGTCGATTCGACGCCGCGCACCATGTAGCGGACCGTATCGAGGTTGACGAGCATCTGCGCCGAGAAACTCGGATCAACGCCTTCTTCGTATTCGGTGCATCGGACCCACGTCGCCATGCCGGCCTCCCTGTCAAGCGGCGGCACATTAGGCGAGGCCCGTTTATCAGTCGTCAACGCCGGGCGTGACGAAGGTCGCAACGGCCCACCACGCCGGATGGGCGGCGCGGATCGCGGCGGCGGCGTGCTCGGCCTGTGTGCCGTTTTCGAACAGTCCGAAACAGGTGGCACCGCTGCCCGACATACGCGCCAGCAGGGCGCCTTCGGCGGCGATGAAATCGAGCACTTGGCCGATCACCGGTGCGATGGCACGCGCCGGGGCCTCGAGATCGTTGGCGGTACCCTGTAAATAGGCGACGAGATCGCCGGCGCCCGCAAAACGCGGCGGCAGCGCCAGGCCGACACCGCGTCGCGCTTTCAAGGCCGCGAACACTTTGGCCGTCGGCACGCCGACGCCGGGATTGACCAGCACCATCGCCAAACGCGGCAGCGCCGGCAGTTCGGTGACGAGTTCGCCGCGCCCTTCCATCCATTGCGGCCGGCAGGTGATGCACACCGGCACGTCGGAGCCGAGCGTCGCGCCGATGTCCTGCAACGTCCGCGTGTCGAGCCCGAGGTCCCACAACGCGTTGAGACCGCGCAAGGTCGCCGCGCAATCGGCCGAACCGCCGCCGATGCCGGAAGCGACGGGCAGATTCTTGGTCAGCGTCACCGCGGCGCTCTTGCCGCCCGGCAGCGCTTTGGCGGCGCGCACGATTAGATTGTCGTCACCGGCGGAGAGCCCGGCGCCGAAAGGCCCTTCAATGGTAAGCCCGTCGCCCGCTGCGAAGCCGAGGTCGTCGCCCGCATCGGTGAACGCCACCAGGCTTTGGAGCGCGTGGAAGCCGTCGGCGCGCTTGTCGCCGACATGGAGGAACAAATTGATCTTGGCCGGCGCGCGCGCCATCACTGCTCGGCAGTATGAAGCTTGTTTTCGATCTTGGCCTTGTCGCCCGGCTCCGGCCCGAACGCAAGGGCATGGTTCCACTGGAACGTCGCTTCGAGCTTGCGCCCGACCTTCCAATAGGCATCGCCGAGATGGTCGTTGATGGTGGCATCGCCGGGCACCAGCTGCACCGCATCCTCGAGCGCGTCGACCGCCTCCTGGAAGCGCCCGAGCCGGTAATAGGCCCAGCCGACGCTATCGACGATGTAGCCGTCCTGCGGCGACAGCGTCCGCGCCTTCTCCAGCATGATCAGGGCGTCCTTGACGTTCTTCTGCTGCTCGACCCAGGAATAGCCGAGATAATTGAGCAGCGCCGGCTCGTTCGGGCTGACCGTCATGGCTTCCTTGAGATCGGCTTCCGCCTTCGGCCAGTCCCCGGCTTCCTGTTCGGCGATGGCGCGCGCGTAGAGCAGCGGCCAGCTCTTCTTCGACGGCGCCTGCGCGGCCGCCAGCGCGTGGTCATAGGCCTTGACCGCATCGCCATAGCGCTTGGCGGCACGATAGGCATCGCCCAGCGCCCTCCAGGTTTCGAGATCGGACGGATACTGCGCCGTCAGGCTTTGCAGGGTCGCGATCGCTTCGCTGCCGCGGTCCAGGCGCGCCAGATCGACCGCCCCGGCCACCGAGGCAAGGCGATAGAACGGCGACGACGGCGTCACCGACTTGTAGACCGCGATGGCGTCGTCGAACTTGCCCAGCGTCTCGCAGCGGTTGGCGAGCAGGATGGTGGCGAGGTCGAGCTTGGGATTGAGATGCAGCGCCAGGCGCAGGTACAGCACCGAGACGTCGCGGTTGGTTTCGTCGTTCAGCGACGAGGCGATCCCGAACAGCGCTTCGGCGGCGGCGTCTTCGGCGCGCGGCGCGAAGGCGTCGGGCTTGGTCCCGGCGGCGATGCGGGCCAGACCCGGAGCGGTCACGATCGAATAGCCGCTCTCCTGCGCCGAGCGTTCGTACAGCGTTTTCGCTTCGGCGGCGCGCCCCGATCGTTCGAGGAATTTGCCGTAGGCTTCCACCACGCGCGGCGTCGGGCCGGCAGCTTCGATGGAGGCGAGATAGGCGGTATTGGCGCCGGCTTGGTCACCCAAAAGTTCGGCCAGCATCGCCTCGTTAAAATAGGCGAGCCCGTCGGCGCTGTGCTGGGCGTGCAGGAGCTTGAAGTCGGCCTTGGCGGCATCGGCGTCGCCGGCTCCGGCAGCGGCCCAGCCATCGACCAGCGCGACGGTGAACGAGGTGAACGGCCCCTTCGCCGATTTGGCGATCTCGGCACGGGCGCGGCGGTAATCGTGCTTCTTCATCGCCACGACGGCGAGCGTCAGGCGGGCGGCACGATCATCGGGCGTGACGGCAGCGAGCCGTTCGGCAAATTTAGCGGCATCGTCCATCTCGCCGGCGCTGGCGGCATAGAAAAACGCGAAGGTGAGCAGCGTCTCATTGTCGGGATCGCGCGCCAAGCTGGCTTTGTAGAGCTTGGCGGCCTCACCGTAGTCGTGATTGCCGGCGGCGAACCGGGCCGACAAATAGTTGCCGAGGCCGGCGGCGACGCGATCCGAGTCATCGATTTTGGTGGTGGTCTTGGCTTCGGCGGTCACGGCGACGGATGACAGAAGCGCCAGCGCGGCAATCAGACGAAAGATACGCAAACCTGTCTCCTACATATTCGAATATCGCGGACCACCGCCGCCTTCGGGCGTGGTCCAGACGATGTTGTGCGATGGGTCCTTGATGTCGCAAGTCTTGCAATGGACGCAGTTGGCGGCGTTGATCTGAAACCGCTTTCCGTCCGCCGCGTCGACGACCTCGTAGACCCCCGCCGGACAGTAACGCTGCGCCGGCTCGTCATATTTAGGCAAATTCACGCTTACGGGAAGTGAAGGATCGGTGAGCCGGAGGTGAACGGGCTGATCTTCCTCGTGATTGGTGCCGGAAAGGTACAGACTCGATAGCCGGTCGAAGGTGATGACCCCGTCGGGTTTGGGATAGGCGATCGGTTGCGAATCCTTCGCGAAAGCCAGGGTGTCGGCGTCAATCGGGCCGTGTTTCAGGGTGCCGAAGGGGCTGACGCCGAGCAGATGCCCCGCCCACATGTCGAGACCGCCCAGGCCGACGCCCGGAATGGTGCCAAAGCGCGACCACAGCGGTTTCACGTTTCGCACCAGCCTTAACTCATGGTAAACGGCGCTCCGCTTCCAAGCCGCCTCATAGCTCTCCAGGCGGACGCCGTTCTGGCCGGCCTGAATGGCTTCAAACGCCGCATCCGCCGCCAGCATGCCGGTCGCCATGGCATTATGGGTGCCTTTGATGCGCGGCACATTCATGAAACCGGCACTGTCGCCGATCAGGGCGGCCCCGGGCACGGTCAGCTGCGGCACCGACTGGAACCCGCCCTCGCTGACGGCCCGCGCGCCATAACCGACCCGCTTGCCGCCTTCCAGCATCGGCCGGATCAGCGGATGGGTCTTGAAGCGCTGGAATTCCTCGAACGGCGACAGGTAGGGGTTCCTGTAGTCGAGGTGGATCACCATGCCGATGGCGCAATAGCGATCGCCCCAGTGATAGACAAACGAACCGCCACCGGTGCGGTTGTCGAGCGGCCAGCCCATGGTGTGCAGGACGAGCCCGCGGCGGTGCTTGGCCGGATTGATCTCCCACAGCTCCTTGAGACCGATGCCGTACTTCTGCGGCGCCGTGGTCAGCCCCATCTGATCGATCAGCACCTTCGACAGCGAGCCGCGCGCGCCTTCGGCCAGCAGCGTGTATTTGGCGTACAGCTCCATGCCGGGCTCGTAGGAGGGCTTGGGTTCGCCGTGTTTATCGCGGCCGAGTTCGCCGGTGACGACGCCGACGACCTTGCCCTCTTCGATCAGCAGCTTCGCCGCCGGAAAGCCGGCGTAGATTTCGACGCCGAGCGCTTCGGCCTCGCGCCCCAGCCAGCGGCAGAGATTGGAGAGGCTTCCGATCTCCATGCCGTGATTGCTCATGAACGGCGGCATCAGGAAATTGGGCAGGCGGAAGGCACGGGTCCGGCTCAGGACGTGGAATTCATCCTCGGTGACCGGCGTATCGAGCGGTGCGCCTTTCTGACGCCAGTCGGGAATGAGCTGATTCAGCGCGACCGGATCGAGCACCGCACCGGACAGGATGTGCGCCCCGATCTCGGCGCCTTTCTCCAGCACCAGCACGCTGATGTCGGTTGCGGCCGCTTTGGCGCGCTGCTTGAGGCGGATTGCCGCCGCCAAGCCTGCCGGGCCGCCACCCACGATGACGACGTCATATTCGGTTCTGTCGGCTTGCTCGCTCATGTCGCGGTCCGTGCCCCACAGCTTTATGGGGCGATCTTGGCGCCCTGGTCAACCAAACGGGGTCGCGCGATGGGTTTCCGTCCCGTATGCTGGCGCCATGTCCGATCCGGTCAAAGACAATTCCCTGGCGGCACTTGCGTGGCTGGTTGAGTCCGGCGGCGACGAGGCGATCGGCGACGTCCCGGTCAACCGGCTGGTGGCCAAGCCTGCCGCGCCCGCAGCGGCACCGGTGATCGACACCCCGCGCCCGGCGCCGCGTCCATCCGCCAGCTTTGCCGCGCCCCGCCCGGCACTGCCGCCGGTTTTGGATGCCAAGGAAGCCGACACCATCGGCACCGCCATGGCGCTGGCCGCGGCGGCGACCTCGCTCGCCGAGTTGAAGGCGGCGCTGGAAGGCTTCGACGGCTGCGCGCTGAAGATGAATGCGACGCACACTGTTTTCGCCGACGGCAATGCGGCCTCGCGCATCCTGTTCATCGGCGAAGCGCCGGGCCAGGAGGAAGATCGCCAGGGACTGCCGTTCGTCGGCCGCGCCGGCAAGCTGCTCGACAAAATGATGGCGTCCATTCTGCTCGACCGGTCCACCGCCTACATCACCAACGTGCTCAACTGGCGGCCGCCGCAGAACCGCGATCCGTCGCCGGAAGAAGCGGCGATGTGCCTGCCCTTCCTGCGCCGCCATATCGAGCTGGTGAATCCCGGGATCATCATCCTGCTCGGTGCGGTTGCGGCGCGTCATGTGCTCGGGTTTTCCGAAGGCATCATGAAGCTGCGCGGTCGCTGGCTCGAGTATCGTGTCGGCGATGTAATGATCCCGGTGATGGCAACGCTGCATCCCGCCTATTTGCTGCGCCAGCCGTCACATAAGAAACTCGCCTGGCGCGACCTGCAGGCGGCGGAAAAAAAGATCCAGTCGCTCGGATTGCTTGAGAAGACCGCCTCGGTCCGGTAACACTGCCGCGCCGGAGGGAACCTGATGATCCGCCGTTTTGTTATTGCGTTTGCGCTGCTCCTTGTTGCGTTGCCCGCGGGCGCGCAGAATCCCGTACCGCCTTCGGGCGTGTCGTCGATTCAGCCGTATGTGCTGTCGACGAGCGATGTCGCGCGCTATCGCAGGATCATCGCCGCCGAGCGCGCCGGCAATTTCGCGAACGCCACCACGCTGTTCGCAGCGGTCGACGACAAATCGCTCGCGGGCTATGTCCTGGCCGAGCAGTATCTGTCGCCCAAGGGCAAGCGCGTGCCGGTGAAGACGCTGGTGGCGTGGCTGCAGCAGTACGGCGAGTTGCCGATCGCTCCGCGCATTCACAAGCTGGCGGAACAGCGCGCCACGGTGAAGAAGCGGGTCGGCAAGAAGAAGCACCGCCGCACCATCACCGTGCTGACGACCAAGATTCCCGGACTGCCCGGAGCGCCCCGTCGCGGCGGCGGCTACGAGGATTCCGACCTGCCCAATCCGCCGGTGACCTCCGATGCCGGCCGCGCCATCCTCGAGCAGGTGATGGCCGATATCAAAGCCGACCAGCCCGATCTCGCCTACGCCGCGCTGCAATCGCTGATGACGGCGAATACCGCGCCCGCCAACGACATCGCCGCGCTGTCGCAGCGCATCTGCATGTCGTATCTGGCCGAAGGCTTCGACGACAAGGCATTCGCGCTCGGTGACAGCGCCGCCGCGGTCGGCCGCCAGTTTGCGCCGCAGCTCGATTGGTGCGCCGGCCTTGCCGCCTTCCGGCTGCAGCGCTTCCCCGATGCCGCGGCGCATTTCGAGCAGGTGGCGACGATCGGCGCCATTCCGAGCGGCAATCGCAGCGCCGCCGCGTTCTGGGCAGCGCGGTCTTACATGCGCGCCGGCGACTCCCGTCGCGTCATTACCCTTCTGAGCGTTGCCGCCAAGGAGCAGCCGACGTTTTACGGCCTGCTCGCCGAAAAGCTGCTGGGCGAGGACATCGAAACCGGTTTTTCCGATCCGGTGCTGCTGCCCGGCGATTTCCAGCGCATGATGCTGAACGGTCCGGCCCATCGCGCCGTGGCGTTGTGGCAGGTGGCGGAACCGAAATACGGCAACTTCGTCAACACCGAACTCAATCGCGCGTTCGGCATGTCGGGCAAGGACAATCTCGACGTCGCCTATGCCGCGCTGGCCCGCGCGCTCGGCGTTCCCAATCTCGAATTGCGCGCCAGCGAAACCAGCCACGCCCGCGGTTACACCCTGACCGGCCTGTTCCCGATCCCGCCGTACAAGCCGACCGGCGGCTTCACCATCGATCCGTCGCTGGTCTATGCTTTCATCCGCATCGAAACGCGCTTCCAGCCCAATGCGGTATCGCCGGTCGGCGCCATGGGGCTGATGCAGATCATGCCGGGAACTGCGCGCCTGCTCGGCGGATCGAGTTCCGAAGACGAATTGCTCGACGCCGAATACAATATGACGCTCGGCCAGCGCTACATCGCGCGGATGCTGAACAAGTATAACTTCTCCATCGTGCAGACCGCTGCCGCCTACAACGCCGGACCGGGCAAGGTCACCGCCTGGACCGCGGCGCGCATCGGCAAGGAAGACGACTCGTTGATGTTCATCGAGTCGATGCGCGCGCCCGAAACGCGTTCGTATGTGAAGCGGCTGCTGACCTATTACTGGATGTATCATCGCCGCAACGACAAGCCGGCGCCGAGCCTGGACGATACGGCCCGCGGCGGATGGCCGATCTATCAGCCGCCGCAGCAGTCCGCGCCGCCGCCTCCGCCGCCCACCGACGAGGATGACGACGACGATGGCGACGACACCACGTCTTGACGAGACCAAAGCGTTCGTGCCGGTCCGCATCGCAGTGCTGACTGTTTCAGACACGCGCACCCTCGCCGACGACAAATCCGGCGACACGCTGGTGGCGCGCCTCAGCGAAGCCGGCCACGACCTCGCCGCCCGCGCCCTGGTGCGGGACGACAAGGCCGCCATCGCCGCGCAGGTGCGGGCCTGGATCGCCGATCCCTCGATCGATGTCGTCATTTCCACCGGCGGCACCGGGCTGACCGGTCGTGACGTCACCGTGGAAGCGCTGCGCCCGCTGTTCGACAAGGAGGTGGAAGGCTTTTCGGCGATCTTCCATCAGATCAGCTACGGCACCGTCGGCACCTCGACGATGCAATCGCGCGCCACCGCAGGTGTCGCCGCCGGCACCTACATCTTCGCCCTGCCCGGCTCCCCCGGCGCCGTGAAAGACGGCTGGGACGGAATTCTGAAGTGGCAACTCGACAACCGCCACCGCCCCTGCAACCTGGTCGAGATCATGCCGCGGCTGCTGGAGAAATAGCGCGATTTCGCGCCACTGCGCCTAGACTGCCGGCGCCGCAGAGAGAGTCCCCGAAATGCATTTTCCCGCCGTGTTGTGGCCGGTCGGCCTTTGGCCAGCCTTCGTGATGCTGTTCGTGACCATCAGTCCAATCGACGGCGCCGCGATCTTTTCGACCCTTACCTCCGACCAGTCGAAGAAAGAGCGCGCCCGCACGGCGCTGCGCACCGTCGTGATTGCCGGTGCGATGCTGCTGATCTTCGCGTTTGGCGGCAGCGCCCTGTTGGCGGTACTCAACGTGTCGCTGCCGGCATTCCAGGTGGCGGGCGGCATCCTGTTGTTCACCCAGGCCCTCAGCCTGATGTTCGCCAGTCCCGGCATGTCGTCGATCAATGAGCACGAACAGGCCGAAGCCGCCCAGCGCCGCGACCTCGCCGTGTTTCCGCTGGCGTTTCCGCTGTTCGCCGGTCCGGGCAGCTTTTCCGCGACGGTGCTGTTGATGGGCCGCGCCACCACCTGGGTCGAACGCTGCGAAATCGTCGCCGTGGTGATCGTCTGCCTTCTGATTACCTATCTGGCGATGCGCCTGTCCGATCCGCTGATGCGCCTGTTGGGCCGCACCGGCTCCGACGTGATCGGCCGCATTTCCGGCGTCCTCCTCGCTGCGCTGGCGGTGCAATTCGTCTTCGACGGCATCCGCAGTTCGGGACTTCTGGGGTAAGTTCACACCGTCGGAATGTGACGCACGAGATCCATCTGATCGTGAAGGATACGGAGGATTTCCAGCACAACCTCCGTGCCGGGCCGAATCCGGAACACGATCAAATGCCGTCCATGCCGTGCCACATGCAACGTCAACAAACCGCTCATAATGTCCGGACGCTTTTGACGCCGACGATATCCGGACCAGCCTCGAGTTCTCGCAAGGCCGCGAAGATCACCTTGCGATAGGCTTCCGCTTGAGCGGCACCGAATGTTCGTCGGTCCACCAAACGACCTCGGATAAGTCTTCGTTTGCCCGCGGTGCCAATTCGGGACGCCACCGGATGGCCGCCATTTGCCGCTCGTCGCCCCGGCTTCGACAACGATGTTACCTGCAATAAGCTCTACTTAAGCTTGTGGTCCAACGCCGCAGCAGTTGTTTCGCGTAAGTACTTCTCCATTGCGTCGAACGATTCGAATGGGATGCCACGTCCCGCCTCGATATCGTCGATGCCGAGTTGAACTGCGGCCCGCAGGGCCTTCAGCTTGGCGGCGTTTTCGGCTTCCTGCTGTTCGATCAGGCGCAGTCCTTCGCGCATCACTTCGCTGGCGTTCTGGTAGCGGCCCGACGACACCATCTTCTCGACGAATTTCGCCTGCCTGTCGGTCAAAACCACATTGCGCGTCGGCATCGCACGGCTCCCGGATTGCATTGGCATAATATGCCAATCGGGCACGCCTGTCCATGTTGGGCTGGTCAGGGCTTGACCCGCGTCGCCGGCGTGTCCTGGCCGCCCATGTGGAGGATGGCCTTGGTCGGCTTGCCGTTGGCATCCGCTTCGAACGTCACCGTCGCATCGACCACCTTGGCGAAAAATTCGCGTTCCGACGTCGGAAACAGTTCGATCTTCGGCTGGCCGGTGCCTTGCCCGAAAAAGCCCTCGCCTTCATGGGTGAAAACCAGGCTGAACTGCGGCGTCACCTGATAGGTGCCGGCCAACACGTCGAAGACCTTGGCATCGACCTTCACCGCCTGGCGTTCGTCCGGCAACATCACCGGCAGTCCCACGGCCGCCTTCAGCAGATTTTCGGACAGCGCGTCGGGCGCGCCGCTGTTGATATTGGCGAGCACGATAACGACCACCTTGTCGTTGGGAAGATAGTGGCCGGCGGAATTGAATCCATCGATGCTGCCGGGATGCGCGATATCGCTGTGGCCGCCGACATCGCGGATCCAGAACCCGAAGCCGTATTGGCCGAGGCCGGGCGTCGTCATCTGTTTGAGCGAAGCGGGCTTCAGCACCTTGCCGCCGAACAAGGCCTGGTCCCACAGCAACAGGTCATGCGTGGTCGAATACAGCGCGCCGGCGGCATAGGGCACCGTCATGTCGGTATAGCCCGCCTGACTGACGCCATCGCGGCTCGGGATATAGCCCGCGGCGTGGCGCGCAATCACCAGCGCGTTCGAATCATAGCCGCTGTCCTTCATGCCGAGCGGCTTGAACAAATTGTCGGCGAGGAACTGCTGATAGGAGACGCCGCTCGCCTTTTCGATCACCAGGCCGAGCAAGGCATAGCCCGAATTCGAATAGGCCCACTTGCTGCCCGGCGCGAACTCCAGCGGCTTGTCCTTGTACCAGCCAAGCTGTGCCTGCGGCGTCACTGGATTGCGCGTGCGATCGCCGTGTTCGGGGAAATTGGTGAAACTTGGAATGCCGGAGGTGTGGTTGAGCAGATTGCGGATCGTGATCTTGTCCCACGCCGCCGGTGCCTCCGGGATGAACTTCCTGACCGGATCGTCGACGTTGAGCTTGCCGCGCTCCTGCAACAGGAGAATGGCCGCCGCCGTGAACTGCTTGGTCATCGAGCCGATGCGGAATTTGGTGTCGGGCGCGTTCGGTACCTGCCATTCGACGCTGGCGAAGCCATAGCCCTTGTCGAGCAGCACCTGCCCGTTCTTCCACACCAGGACCGACCCCATGAATGGGCCGCTTTTGGCGTAGGCCTGGGCGATTTCGTCCATCCGCGCGGTATCGGCCAGCGCCGGCAGGGCCGCCAGCACGACGACCGGCACGAATTTCAGAATGTGTTTGGTAAACGTCAGCATACGACCCTCCCGCAGCGAATATGCCCGTATAGAGTGCGCCTCTTCGCGCCGACGAATGTTGCATCGCCTGGGCTGCAGACTGCGCAGTGCATGTGCTGAAACTAGTGCCGAACCCGAATTCGTCGCGATGTTACCACCGCCGCAGCGGAACCGTCGGCGAACTCGCTCGTTTCCCGGCTACCATCAAAAGAGAAGGAGACGGGCATGCGCATTCGGACGGCGGCTGTGGCGCTCAGTGTAGCCATCGCGTTCGCAGGATCGGCTTGGGCCTGCGGCGCCGACAAGTCCACCAAGGTCGACACCAAGCAGCAGACGGCGACCGCCCAGCCGGTCAAGCACGACAGCTCCAAGAAGACCGGCGGCTAAATCCGCTCGACGCTGACGTCACCGTGCCCGGATGCCACGCCGGGCGCGAGGGTCGGTGTGCGCTTGTTGATGGCACGCGGGCGCAGCATCACCATCCGGCGAGCGCCGATGCGAGCGACGAGATCGACGTCCTCACGCCTGACCTCGCGATAGCCGCCAAGCTGCTTGTACAGCCGCTTCGGGATCAGCAGACCTTGGTTGCCGTGCGGCCGCTTGAACAGCGCGCAGCGCATCGCCGCCAACGCTTCCCCGCGCCGCGCCGCCGCGTCGAACTCGTCGACACCAAAGCGGAACGCCGCCGCGCGCGGATACTCCAGCGGGGAATGGGTGATGAAATTGTCCGCTTCCACTTCCCAGCCCGGCTCCAGCGCGGTTTCGGGATGGAGGAACAGCAGCCAGTCGCTGCGCGCCGCCTCGGCCCCAGCAATGAGTTGGCTGGCGCGCGAGCGGGCGCCTTTCTTGATCCGCGCCCCGGCCGCATCGGCAATGAGAAGGGTATCGTCGCTCGAGCCGCCATCGGCCACGATGACCTCACGCACGACGCCGTGGACCGTCGCCACGATCAGGCTGTCGAAGCAGCGCGGCAGGGTCAGCTGGGCATTCAGGGTCGGGACAATGACAGAAATCATGCCGCCACTATGCCGGAGCCCGCCTGCCTTAGGAATAAGAATTCTGTCGCATTCTTAAGCAGAACAGGATGTTGCTTATGTTTAAGGCGGTCAAAAACAAAACCGACGCCGAAAGCGTTTGTACTTGCTTTGTTCTCTGCGACAAGCTATACCAGTCCCATGACGACAGTGCTGAACAAAACGGCCGACCCGCGGGCGTTGCGGGGGCGGGGTGCGGTTTCCAACGCCTCGGGGCGCTATGAGCGCCACGCCCGGGTGCTGATCGACGATGGCTGGGACGAACCGAAGGGTGAAGACGCCCTGCCGCCGCTGAAGACCGAGATCATCATCGACGCGACGCGGACCATCATCACCCGCAACCAGTCGCCCGACATTTCGTTCGACCGTTCCATCAACCCCTATCGCGGCTGCGAGCATGGCTGCATCTATTGTTTCGCGCGGCCGACCCACGCCTATCTCGGCATGTCGCCGGGGGCCGATTTCGAGAGCCGGCTGTTCGTCAAGCCCAACGCCGCCGAGCTGCTGGCCAAGGAATTGTCGGCGCCGGGCTACACGCCGAAAACCATCGCCATCGGCACCAACACCGATCCCTATCAGCCGATCGAGAAGAAGCTGAAGATCATGCGCAGCGTGCTGGAAGTGCTGCGCGCCTTCCGCCATCCGGTCGGCATTGTCACCAAATCGGCGCTGGTCGCGCGTGACATCGACATTCTCGGGCCGATGGCCGAGATGGGCTTGGCGCGGGTGGCGCTGTCGGTGACGACCCTCGACCGCAAGCTGGCCCGGGCGATGGAGCCGCGCGCCGCCACCCCGCCGCGCCGGCTGGAGGCGATCCGCGCCTTGTCCGATGCCGGGATTCCGACCGCGGTGATGTTCGCGCCGATCATCCCGGCCCTCAACGACGGCGAGATGGAAGCCGTGCTCGCAGCGGCCAAGGAAGCCGGCGCCCGCTCGGCCGGATACGTGCTGCTGCGCCTGCCGCTCGAGATCAAGGATTTGTTCCGCGAGTGGCTGGAAGCGAACCGCCCCGATGCCGCCAAGCACGTCATCAGCCTGATCCGCCAGATGCGCGGCGGCAAGGATTACGACGCCGAATGGACCCAGCGCCAGCGCGGCACCGGCCCCTATGCACAGATGCTGGCGCACCGCTTCCGCATGGCGACGCGCCGCCTCCGCCTTGATCAGCACACGGAGCTTCGCACCGATCTGTTCCAGCGTCCGCCGAAGGCTGGCGACCAGCTCGCGCTGTTTTGAGCCGCAAGCGGCCCCTTCCCGCTCGCCCCCGAATGCGTTAGCACGGTGACCGCATCGGGAGGAACGGATATGGCGGATTTGACGGGAAAATGGGCACTGGTCACCGGTGCCAGCCGCGGCGTCGGCAAGCTGGTGGCAGGCGGGCTGGCCGGGCTCGGCTGCAATGTCGTGCTGCACAGCCGCGACCTCGCTCATACCCAGGCGGTGGCGGCGGAAATTGCGGCGTTCGGTGTCAAGACCGCGGCGGTAGCGGGCGAACTCGTCGATTCCGAGCAGGTCGACGCGCTGCTCGATGCGGCGCTCGAACAGGCCGGCGCGATTGACATCGTCTACAACAACGCCGCTATCCAGACGCCGTGGCGCGACAATCCGTGGGACGTGCCGCTCGAGGATTACCGCGCCAGTTTCGAGATCAACGTCATCGCCCTCGTCCGCATCTGCTACCGGCTGATGCCGCCGATGCTGGCACGCGGCTGGGGCCGGGTCGTCAATGTCACCTCGGGCATCGTCGATCAGCCCAATCTCGCGGCCTATGCGGCGTCGAAGGCGGCGGTCGACAAGTTCGTGCGCGATTTCGTGCCCCATCTCAAGGGCACCGGCGTGGCGATGAATTTGCTCGATCCGGGCTGGCTGCGCACCGACCTTGGCGGCCCTCGGGCGCCGAACGATCCGACGACGGTGCTGCCGGGCGCGCTGGTTCCGGCGCTTCTCGACGACGGCGTCAGCGGCCGCTGGTTCTCGGCGCAGGACTACGCCGGCCTCGCCCTCGCCGACGCGATCTCGAAAGCCGCGAAGGGATAAGCCCCCGCGGCGTCGCCATTGTGCGGCGGCACCGCGAGGTCGCGAACGTTACGCCTGCCGGCCTTCGCCGATGTTGGGATCGAGCAGGCGGGCTTTGTAGATGTCTTCCTCGCCGCCCTTGGTGTCGCCCATCTTCTTTTTCAGCATGCCGCGGTTGTACCACGCCGCCGCGTGCTTGGGATCGAGCTTGACCGCCATGTCGTAATCGGCCAGTGCCTTGGCCAGCTCGCCGAGCGCCTCATACGAAATCGCCCGATTGTAGAAAGCGAGATCGAATTCGGGATCGATGCGGATCGCCGCCGTGAAATCGTCGATGGCTTTGGCGTGATCGCCCATGTCGTCATAGACGTTGCCGCGGACATTGAGTGCGTCGGCCCAGTTGGGCTCAATCTTGAGCGCGGTGTTGCAATCGGCAAGCGCGTTGGTGAAGTCGCGGCGGTTGTAATAGATCTCGCAGCGATTGCGCAGGGCCCAGCGGTAATCCGGCTTCAGCTTCAGCGCCGCGTTGAAATCGGCGAGCGCGAAATCGTTCTGGTTCATGCTGCGATAGGCGACGCCGCGGTCGTTGAAGGCGCTGGGGTGGGTCGGATCGAGCTTGATCGCCTGATCGAAGTCCGAGATGGCGCGCATGTGCTGGCCGGATTCGTCATAGGCGTTGGCGCGGTCGAACCAGGCGTAGAAGTCGGTGGCATCGAGCTTGATCGAGATATCGCAGTCGGCGATGGCCTTGTCGTACTGCTTCTTGCGGTACCAGGTGTTGCAGCGGTTGCGATAGGCGACGGCGTAGTCCTTGTCGAGTTCGATCGCCTTGGTGTAGTCGGCCAGCGCCGGCTCGGTCTTGTCGTTATTGAAATAGATGGTGCCGCGCGCATTGAAGGCATAGGAGCTTTTCGGATCCAGCTTCACCGCCATGTTGCCGTCGGCGAGCGCCGTCTCGAACTGGTCGAGCGATTCATAGGCCATCGCGCGGTAGGCGTAGAAGTTGGAATTCTTGGGATCGAGCGCAATCGCCTGATTGAAGTCCTGGATGCCGCGGGCATGGTCGCCGGAATCGTCATAGACGTTGCCGCGGTCGGCCCATACCCAGGCGAGCTTGGGATTGATCTTGATCGACTGATCGCAATCGGCAAGCGCCTTGGTCCATTCCGATTTCACGTACCAAGCGTGGCAGCGATTGCCCCAGTAGAGCGCATCTTCGGGTTTCAGCTTGATCGCCTGGGTGTAGTCCTCGATCGCCAGATCGGTTTCGCCGAGGCTTTTGTGGGCGACGCCGCGGTCGTTGTAGGCATCGGCCGAAGTCGGATTGATCCGCAGCGCTTCGCTATAATCCTCGACACCCTTCTTGTGATCGCCGCTGTCGTCGTAGGCCGAGGCGCGGAAGAACCAGGCGTCGAAATTGGTCGGCTTCAGGGCGATGGCGCGGTCGCAATCGGCGATCGCCTTCTTGTAGTTTTCCTTCCAGTACCAGGTCTTGCAGCGCTGGGTGAAAAGCAGCGGATCATCGGTCTTGAGGCTGATGGCGCGGTCGAGGTCGGCGATCGCTTCGTCATGGCGATCGAGCTGCGAAAAAGTCTGGGCGCGGTAGTACAGCGCTTCGATCAGATCGGCGTCCTTGGCCTGCCGCACCGCCTCGTTGCAGGGCTTGAGCCCCGGTTCGCCATCGGTCTGCTGGCAGGCGCGCAGCAGCTCGCCCACGCTGGTCGGCTTCGGTTCGGTCGGCGCCGTCGCCAAGGCCGGCATCGCCGCCAGAACGAGTCCGGCCGCTACCACAATCGTCTTCATGACACCCCCCCAGGATTATGCTGGGGTAAGCCTACCGCAAATTGCAGGCGCGTGCTGCGGGGGTGCGTTGCGACCAAATCGGCGGCGGCGTTGAAGGGGCGACCGGGTTGCCTTCGGCGCCGGGATATGGCTTGTCATGGGCCGGACATTTCGGAGATTTGCGCCATGCTGAGCCCTGCCATTCGTCTGCAAAACGGCTCGCTGGCGCTGAAGGCGCTGACCGTACTGGCCGGTACGGGCATCCTGACCGCCTCCTCCTATATCCAGGTTCCGTTCTATCCGGTGCCGATGACCATGCAGACCCTGGCGGTGACGCTGGTCGGCGCCTTCCTCGGCTGGCGGCTGGGCACGGCGACCGTTCTGGCGTGGCTGGCGGCGGCCGCGGCCGGTTTGCCGGTGCTGGCCGGAACCCATATGGCCGGCCCCCTCGTCTTCGTCGGCGCGACCGCCGGCTACCTGATGGCCTTCCCCCTCGCCGCCGCCCTGACCGGCTGGCTGGCCGAGCGCGGCTGGAATGGCAAGCGCCCGCTACTCGCCTTCGCCAGCATGGTGGCCGGCAATGCCCTGTGCCTCGCCCTTGGCGGCACCTGGCTGAGCCTCCTGGTGGGCCCGGAAAAGGCGATCGCCTTGGGCGTCGTGCCGTTTGTGGCCGGCGGCCTGCTCAAATCCGCCCTCGGCGCCGCCCTCCTCAAGGCCGCCAACCGGTAGAAAAGCAAGGATTGCCCCGGCGTCGAAACCTCGGTTCCGCGTCCGAACATTTCACAACCGTTTGAAATAGCTGCACATTTCACCGCTTTGCAGGCTCGCTCTGCGCCTCCGCGTCGCCGCGCGCGACCTAGTCCCCTGAAAATTTGACGTGGCCTGCATCCGTCGGGCGCCCTGGCTGCATCCCGCCTGTGTAACCAAGGTTGGAGGGGCACCCCATGATCAGGCACCGGGACGGACTTTTGATTGCCGTCTGCGCTGTCGTGGGACTGGCGCTCGCCTCCCTCCATGGCCAACATCCCAGCTTCGGGCCGATGGGATGGGCAAGCGCAGGCGGCAGGACCGTGAGCGTCGGCTTCATGGCTCATATGATCGAAATCCAGTTCCGCCGAGTCGTTGCAGTCGTCGGAACCGTCATCACGATCCGCTAAGGGGCAAATGCAATGTTTTACAATTCGCCGACTTCGATCCTTGCCGTCATCTGGGGCGCCATTCTGCTGCTGGTGTTCATCGCGCTGCTGTTCAGCTATCTGAGCCGCCGGTCGAAGTATCGCCTGATCGAGCGCCTGGCCGAGAAGGGTCATCCGCTGACGCCGGAAATGCTGGCCGGGATCACCAACGGCGGCAACAAAGGCGACAAGAATCCGATCAGCTCGGGCATTTTCCTGATGTGCATTGGCGTCGCGCTGGCGGTGTTTTTCTGGGCCATGCAGGGCGGCGGCATGCCCCTGACTGACGGCAACTGGCTCGCCGTGATTGGCATCTTCCCGTTCATGGTAGGGCTGGCCCGCGTGCTCGGCGCCCGTGCCGACCATCGCGACGAAACCAAGTAGCTGGTATGATCACCGTCCATGAGCGAGAGCGAATGGCTGGCGCTGGAAGCGGCCAAGGGGGACCCGGCCGCTTTCGGACATCTGGTGCGCCAGCATCAATCACGGCTACGCGGCTTCCTGATGCGCCTGACCAAAGGGCGCGCAGCCCTGGCCGACGACCTCGCCCAGGACACCTTCCTCGAGGCCTACAAGAAGATCGCGCAGTTCAATTCGGGCAATTTCTTCGGCTGGTTGTGCGCCATCGCCTGGTCGCGGTTCCTGATGGAGGCCCGCAAGCGCAAGCTGGACTCCCTGGAAGCCCTGGCGGAAGCCGGGACGGACTTTTCGGACGATGCGCCCGAACCGGAAAATGCCAGTCTTATCAAGCACGATCTGGAAAGCGCCATGGCCCAGCTCGCGCCCATGCAACGGGCCGCCCTGACGCTCTGTTTTGCTCTCGGCCTGTCCAACGAGGAGGCCGCAAAGGCGTTGAACATTCCCCTCGGAACCCTGAAGTCGCACGTCAACCGCGGACGTGCTAAACTAGAGATCTTGTTAGGGGATTGGCGTAAGGTATCGGTGTCATGAACCTCGACGAAATGCTTTCGCAGCCTCTGCCCGACGTGCCGGATAACGGCTTTTCCGAGCGTGTCATTGCGCGTGTCGAAGGCGAGAGCCGCCTCAAGTCCCTCGCCATTGTGATCGCCGCCATCGCCGGCGTGACGCTGCTGTGCCTGTTGGTGCCGATGCCCGAATTCACTGCTTCGGTCGGCGTCGCCCTGTTGCAGGTTGGCCTGTCGCCGATCGCCTCGCTTGCCGTTGGCGCGTTGGTGCTGACGTTCCTTGTCGATCGTTTGTGGTCCGAGCGCCAGCTTTTGCAATTCTGATATCCGGAGCGCCCGCGTGTCCGCGCCTAAGCCCGATTCCGCAGGCGTTGTCGTTCCACCGCCGGTGGTGTTTGCGCTGTGTCTGTTGGGCGGCACTGTTGCGGCGTGGTTTCTCGGCGGCTCGCTGCATTTCATTCCGGCGCTGTTCCGCTGGCCGGCCGGCATTCTCGTCGCCGTCGCTGGAGGGTTGGTTGCGGCCTGGGGCCTCGACCGCTTCCGCAATGAGGGTGTCACCGTTCGCCCCAACCGCCCGGTGGCGCAACTCATCACCTCGGGTGCCTACCGGCTGACGCGCAACCCGATGTATGTCGGGCTGGTCTCGTTCCTGCTCGGGCTGGGACTGTTCTTGGGCTCGATCCCTATCCTGATAGCGGCGGTGGTGATGTACGTTTATCTCGACCGCTACGTGATCCCGCGCGAAGAAGCCTACCTCCTGCGCACCTTTGGCGACGCCTACCGCGACCTCTGCGAACGCGTGCACCGGTGGTTGTGAGCACATTTCCCTGTGCATGCGTCGCGGGCTCCCGTCCCCAGGGGCGGTGTCCTGCGCTATACAGCCGTGATGCCGAGTTTTTCCCATGAACTGCGCCTGATCGCCCTGCACACCGGGTTGATTTGCGGCGTCGATGAAGCCGGGCGCGGGCCGCTGGCCGGGCCAGTGATCGCGGCAGCGGTGATTTTCGAGAAGGGGCGCTATCCCCGCGGTCTTGACGATTCCAAGAAACTCACCGCCGATGCCCGCGAAGCGCTGTTCGTCAAAATCCACGCCCGAGCCGTTGCGGTCGGCGTCGGCGAGGCCACGGTCGACGAGATCGACCTCGTCAATATCCGCCAGGCGACGCATCTGGCGATGGCCCGCGCGGTTCGGGCGCTGAGCCCGGCGCCGTGTTTCGCTCTGGTCGACGGCAACGACCCGCCGGCCCTGCCCTGCGCCTGCGAGACCCTGGTCGGCGGCGACGGCCTGTCGGTGTCGATCGCGGCGGCGTCCATTATCGCCAAGGTGACCCGCGACCGGATGATGCTGAGCCTGCATGAAACCCACCCCGAATACGGCTGGGATCACAACAAGGGCTACGGCACGCCCGACCACCTGTCTGCACTGAAGACCCACGGCTGCACCCCGCACCACCGCCGCAGCTTCTCGCCGGTCTACAACATCTTGTGTGGCTGACTTAGCCGGACTCAACACTGAGTCTCTCTAAGTCATTGATTCACAAGACTCTTGACGGCGCGAATCACCCGAATCACTGTGCCGGTGTTGCCACTGATTCGGGCGGGATATGTCTCTGAAAATCGAAGCGGCCTTGGACCGCATTATTGAAGGTGATTGCGTCGAACGGATGCGGGAATTGCCCGCCGGCTGCGCCGATCTGGTGTTCGCCGATCCGCC
>NZ_JBWZET010000344.1:0-4145 GCF_056722145.1 Rhizomicrobium sp.
GCATGGTCGTGCACTCGAACTGCTCGTACCGCGGCCCGGCGCTGACCGGCGACGTGACCATCCAGACCGCCGAGGTCGTGGAAAAGTCGATTGACGAGAACGGCCGCCACCTCGTCCACGTCAAGCAGCTGATGAAGAACCAGCTCGGCAAGACGATGGCGACCGGCACCGCCGAGATCGCGCTGCCGAAGAAGCCGGCCGCCTGATCGATCGCGCCGGCGGCGCAGGCCGCCGGCAAGCAGGCACGAACGCGCGGGGGGAGCCGTTCGCCTCCCGCGCGTTTCTTTTGGTGCGCCGCGCCGGTTCACGCCCTCCGTGCCTGGCGGCCGGGCACGAAAAAACGGCCGGGGGTTGCCCCCCAGCCGTCGTTTTCCGGCAAGTCGATCGGCTTCTGCCGATCGGCTTGTGCCGATCAGCGCGAACCGAAGTTCACGCGCAGGTTGATGCCGAATTCGCGCGGCTGGCTGACGGTGATGCCGCGATAGTCGGACACCGCCGCACCCGCACCCGTGAAGGTGGCATAAGGCACGACCAGCGCGCCCTGGTCGCGGGTCAGCACGCGCAGCGTGTTGAAGATGTTCTTCACGTAGCCGCTGACTTCCCAGCCACCGGCGCTGTCGCGCAGGCCGACGAAGGCGTTGACGATGGCATAGGCCTTGACGTCGTCATACGGATTGGTCGGCTGGTTCTGGGCGTTGCCATAGAACGACATCAGCCCGCGGACGTAGGCTTCGTGCCCGGCCAGCGGATGGGTGTACTCCGACTGCACCGTCGCGGTGAACGGCGCGTTGAAGCCGGCCGCATAGTTCGCCGGGCAGATGTTGATCTGCGCCGGCGCCGCCGGCAGCGTCGGGTTGCCGTTGGCGTCGAACAGCGTGCAGGGCAGCTGGCCGTTCTTGATCTTCGCCTTGGTGTACGAGAACGTCCCGCCGATGTTGAACTGCGACGAGGCGCGATAGCTGATCTCGCCCTCGATGCCGTCGACCTTGGCCGGAACCCCGACCGCCAGACCGGTACGGGTATAGTTGCCCGCATAAGTGCCGTTGGCGAGGTGCGCGGCGAAGTACACCGCCGGCGAGGTGGCGATGAAGTTGTCGAAGTCCTGGTGGAACGCGGCGAGGTTGACGACCAGGCGCTTGCCGAGCCAGGCGGTCTTCACGCCGATTTCATACGAACGCGACTTTTCCGGGGTGATCGCATAGAGCGCGCTCAGCGCCGGGTCGGTGATCGTGCCGGTCTGGCCCGAGCTGGCGAGAACGATGCCGGTCGTGCCCGAACCGATGCGCCACGAGCTGCCGGTGCTGACATAGGCCATGATGTCGTCGCTGAAGCGGTGCTTGATCGAGCCCGAGTAGACCGTCGCGTTGAACTTATCGACACCGACCGTGCCGGCCACGCCGGGGACGGTGATCCGCTCCGGGCTGAGGCTCAGGTTGCTCCAGTTGTCGAAGTGGATGTAGCGCAGGCCGCCCGAGATTTCGGTCTTTTCACCGAGGTGCGCGGTGACGTTGCCGAACAGCGACTTTTCCAGCGCACGGTTGCGCACCTGCGACTGGGCGACGACGTTGACGCCGAAGAAGTTGGCGGCGGTCGGCGGATCGCTGGCGAACACCGGCAGCGGCACGGTCAGGTCGGTCGGCGCCACCTGGCGGTTGATCAGGCCACCGACCACGTAATCGAACATGCCCAGCACGCGCTCGTCGGACGAAAGCCGCAGTTCGTGCGAGTACGACTTGGCCTTCGAATCGGTGTACTGGCCATAGTTGTACATGTTCAGCGTGGTCAGCGGGTTGGCATTGGCGTTGCCCGCGTAAGTGCCGTTGTCGATGAAGATCGCGCCGGTATCGCCCGGATAGAGCGAGATCACGTCCTGGGTCTGCCAGCCGCCGACATAGTTGAGCTTCTGCCCCGAGAACTTCCATTCTGCCTGCAGGCGGAACACGTCGAAGCCCTGGTGGATCTGGCGCGGACGGCTTTCCACGCCCTGGCGGTCGCGCGCGGTGATCAGCGTGTCGTTGACCACGCCACCGGTGGCGAGCGCCGCCGATTCGACCTGGTCGAAGTACTGGCTCTTGACCACCATGTGCTGGTAGCTGCCCTGGATGTCGACGTTCTCCAGCGGGTCGAAGCGGACGGTGATGCGCTCGCCATACGTGCGGTTGTACGAATCGAGGCCGGGTGCGTTCTTGCTGGTGACGCGATTGGCTTCGTTGCTGTCATAGACGCCGGCAACGCGCACCGCGAGCATGCCCGGGATGATCGGCACGTTCACCGCACCGTTCATGTTCTGCCCGCCGATCGAGTTGATCGTGCCGGTGGCATAGCCGCCGATCTTGTACATGTCCGGACGGGTGGTGGTGACGGTGATCGAGCCCGACGGCGAGGCCAGCCCGCGCAGCGTGCCCTGCGGCCCGTGCAGCACTTCGATCTGGCCGACGTCGAACAGCGACTGGAACAGCTGGCCGGCGGGAATCGGCGCGTCGTTCATGTAGAAATCGACGGTGCCGTTCGAACCGCTGGTGTTGACGTTGTAGTCGACGCCGCGCAGCGTGGCGCTCGGCGCGATGCCGTCGGCGGCCGGGGTCAGGGTCAGGCCGGGAACCAGCGTCGCGACGTCCTGGAATTCACGGATTTGCAGCTTGGCGAGCGATTCGGCGGGGACCGCGCTGACGGTCAGCGGCACGTCCTGCAGGCGCTCGTCGCGGCGGCGGGCCGAAACGATGATCTCGCCGAGGTCGTTGCCCGAAGCGGTCTCGTCGGCGGTGGCAGGGGCAGCCTGCGCCTGTTGGGCCGCCGCGGTTTCGGCATGGGCGCTGGTCGCCAGCATCGGCAGCACCATCGCCGCGAGGCTGACGCCCGCATACACAAGCTTGGATTTCGTCTTCACAATTCGTCCCTCTCGAGCATGACAAGGCACAGCCGCCCCCGGGATGGGAGCGCGACGACCTCGCCAGATATTTCCCGAACACAAGGCCGTCCGGCGCCCGGAAACGGCCTCACCCCCTGCGCGCGGCGCGCGCCGGGGTGGCGAATGGCGCCCTGTCCGCGCCAATCACGAGAAAGGCGTTCTCGCAATTTTGTTGCCGGCGCAACCGGGATTGCCCGCATTTTCCCCAAGTCCGCGGCAATTCAGCCGCACCTGTGGCGTACCGGCCACAGTTACCAGACCCCGGTATCGCAACCACGATGTTCCCGCGCGCGTCACGCAATTTGCGCGAACAGGTGATCTGGGTGCCGGCATGGCATTAGGCTGTCATGGTCCGCACGATCGGGACGGCGGCCTGTCGATCCGGCCTCGACGCTGCGTCACCGGCCAGGTCGCGGTCGGCGGCATTCGCGGCAGAACCGGCCGCGCATGCCAGGCGCATCCAGGCGCGCACCCGGGCGCACACAAGGGGGAAACAGACGGTGGACGTAGCGGCGCTCTATCAATCGAAGCTGGTGCCTGCCGACGTGGCGGTCGCGGCGATCACCTCGGACATGGACATCGCGATGGGGATGGCGGTGGCCGAACCGCCGGCGCTGCTCGACGCGCTGGCCCGGCGCGTCGCCGCCGGCGCGCTCGACCAGCTGCGCGTCTGGTACTTCCATTCGCTCGAAGCGGCGGGCACCACGATCCTGCGCCGCGAACTGCTCGACCGGGTGCGGCCGCACTGCATGTTCCTCAGCGGGATCGAGCGCGCGCTGATCCGCGCCGAACCCGCCGGCGGTCCCGGTCCGGTGGCGTTCGTGCCGATCGCCTTCAGCGAATCGCCGGCGCTGTTCGAGCGCCGGGTCGAGCTCGACGCCTGCATCACCACCGTCTCGCCGATGGACCGCCACGGCTGGTTCACCTTCGGCACCAGCAACGACTACACCTCGACCGCGGCGCGGCGGGCGAAGCGGCTGATCGTCGAGGTCAACCCGGCGATGCCGCGCGTGTTCGGCGATTCGCTGCTCCACGTTTCCGAAGTCGATGCCATCGTCGAGAACCCGCGCCCGCTCCCCGAAATCGCCTGCGGCGAAGCATCGCCCGAGGAGCAGGCGATCGCCGCGGTCATCGCCGGGATGATCGACGACGGCGCCTGCCTGCAGATGGGGATCGGCACGCTGCCGGCGGCGGTGTGTGGCCTGCTGCGCGACCGGCGCGACCTCGGCATCCATAC
>NZ_JBWZET010000345.1:0-2854 GCF_056722145.1 Rhizomicrobium sp.
AAGTCGATGGCGCCGTCGGCTGCGTGGTGCGCGAGGATGTCACCGATCCGTCCAGCTTCCGCGCCCGCGGCCGGTTCGAGGAATGGCTGAAAGCCAAGGGCAAGATCGGCCTTGCCGGGATCGACACCCGCGCGCTCACCCGTCGCATCCGCCTCGCCGGCGCGCCCAACGCGGTGATCGCGCACGATCCCGACGGCCATTTCGACTTGCCCGCGCTCATCGCCCGCGCCCGCGAATGGCCCGGCCTCGAAGGCATGGACCTCGCCCGGCAAGTCACCCGCAAGGCGCAGGAAAGCTGGGAGGGCGGCATCTGGACCCTCGGCAAGGGCTATGCGCGCAGTCCCCGCGAT
Organism: Rhizomicrobium sp.; assembly: GCF_056722145.1. NCBI lineage: Bacteria > Pseudomonadati > Pseudomonadota > Alphaproteobacteria > Micropepsales > Micropepsaceae > Rhizomicrobium > Rhizomicrobium sp. The sequence continues at coordinate 351 of NZ_JBWZET010000345.1, forward strand.
GCCCGCCCCAATGTCGTCGCCATCGACTATGGCGCCAAGGACAATATCTTCCGCAACCTGGTGAAGGCCGGCGCGCAAGTCACCGTCGTCCCCGCCGAGACCTCGCTCGAAGCCGTGCTCGCTTTGAATCCCGATGGCGTGTTCCTCTCGAACGGCCCCGGCGATCCCGCCGCCACCGGCAAATATGCGGTCCCCGTCATCCTGGGCGTGCTGGCGCGCGACATCCCGGTGTTCGGCATCTGCCTCGGCCATCAGATGCTGGCTTTGGCCGCCGGCGCGAAGACCACCAAGATGCACCAGGGCCACCGCGGCGCCAACCACCCGGTCAAGCGGCTGGAGACCGGCGTGGTGGAGATCACCAGCATGAACCACGGCTTCGCGGTCGACAACAGCGCGCTGCCCGACAGTGTCGAGGAAACCCACGTTTCGCTGTTCGACGGTTCCAACTGCGGCATCGCGGTAAAGGGCAAGCGCGCGTTCGGCGTGCAATACCACCCCGAAGCCTCGCCCGGCCCGCAAGACAGCTTCTACCTGTTTGAGAAATTTGTGGAGATGATGAAATGAGCCTTACCCCGCTTCAGGACGCGATCATCGCCTACTTCATCGCCGGCCCGGCCAACGACATCAACATCGCCACCCGCTGGTACCCGCGCGGCGAGCTGCTGCTGATCGTCGACGACAAGTTCCAGATGGCGGTCCGCAAGTTCGGCATCCGCGTCCGCGGCGCCACCAAGCCCGCCGCCGACGCGTTCCTCCAGGCGATGATCGACAAGGGCGGCTGGGAAACCAAGCCCCAGGAATACGCCTCGATGCACCAGTTCAACCAGGCCGCCTTCAAGGCCGCGCTCAAGGACATGCAGGCGAGCAATCCGCTTGTCGCGGAAGCGGCCGCGGGCGGCGAGGAATTCTGGAAGGACAAGTTCGCCAGCCTGGTGGCCGCATAACCTGAAAGTTTCGGCATGATCCTCTGGGAATATCGCACCGCAAGAGTCGAGAACGACACGTTTCTATGGCAGGACGGTGCGGCGGAACCAACCCCGCTGGCAATAGACAGTGGACTCCGGCTGTTTGGTTCGCAGGGCTGGGAACTTGCTGGCGTCATCGAAAGCGAACGTTTCGGCACCACAACGCGCCATACGCTGGTGTTCAAAAAACCCACTGAAAGTTGAATATGCCCAAACGCACTGACATCTCGTCGATCTGCGTCCTCAGCGCCGGCCCCATCGGCATCGGCCAGGCCTGTGCGTTGGACTATTCCGGCATCCAAGCCATCAAAGCTCCCAAGGATTGATGATGTCCGCGCCTGTCCTCGCCATGTCTGAAATGTTCCGGGTAACCAGGGGCATTCCGGCCGCAATGGACTGGGTTGCGATCAACAGGTCGATGTCGGCGATTGGTTCCCCCCTCTTCTGCAAGTCTGCGCGCAATCGCCCCCAGATTGCGGCGGTTTCCAAATCCGGCGACAAGACGCGTCCTGCGCATCGGAGCAGCAGGTTGTCGGCATATCTCATGAGGCGCTCGCGGCGAATGGGGTCCGGAGCATTGGCAATCCCGAATTCCACTTCACCCATCACAATCGTCGAAAGATACAGCCGATCACGATGCCCGTGGAGAAATTCGATGACTCTCGTTTCGGGGCGAGGGCGGGTCAGTTCGCTCCAAACATTGGCATCAACCAGCATCGAACGGATTGTCGCGCTTGTTGTGTCGCTCGGGCAACTGCAAGTCCGCGCCGCCTGCGATCTCGATCAACTCGCGAACCCAGTCATCGCCCGGTGCTTCGCGAATGGCCTTGATGCGATCCGCCTTCACCTTTGCGGGCGCATATGTCGTTTCGAGCAGCAATCGCAGTTCGGCCTCCAGCGATCGCCCGTTGCGCGCCGCGGCAAGCCGGGCGCTATGCTTGATCGCGTCGTCGATGTTCCTGATCGTCACGCTGCCCATCGCCCGACTCCTGTGATTGCAATGCAATCATCATATGCAAAAATATCGGATTAACAATGCCCAAACGCACTGACATCTCCTCGATCCTCGTCATCGGCGCCGGCCCGATCGTCATCGGCCAGGCCTGCGAGTTCGACTATTCGGGCACCCAGGCGATCAAGGCGCTCAAGGAAGAGGGCTACCGGGTCGTCCTGGTCAACTCCAACCCCGCGACGATCATGACCGATCCGGACATGGCCGACGCCACCTACGTCGAGCCGATCACGCCGGAGATCGTCGCACGCATCATCGAGAAGGAGCGGCCCGACGCCGTCCTGCCCACGATGGGCGGCCAGACCGCGCTCAACACCGCGCTGGCGCTGTTCAACGACGGCACGCTCGAAAAGTTCGGCGTCAAGATGATCGGCGCCGACGCCGACGCGATCGACAAGGCCGAGGACCGCCAGCGCTTCCGCGAGGCGATGGACAAGATCGGCCTCGAGAGCGCCCGCTCGGGCGTGGCGCACACTGTCGAGGAAGCCTTCGCCGTGCTCGAACGTACCGGCCTGCCCTCGATCATC
>NZ_JBWZET010000346.1:0-7759 GCF_056722145.1 Rhizomicrobium sp.
ACCGCTGCCAAAGCACCCGAGCCGGTCGCACCGGCCCCGGAAGTTCTGGCGCCACCGCCGGTCGTTGTCCCGACGGCGCCGCCGACCGCCGCCACCTTCGCGCCGTTGTCCGGGTTCGAGCCACCGCCGTTCGCCGCCGAGGTGCCGCCGTTCGCCGTCGCCGCACCACCGCCGTTCGCGCCGCCGCCGTTTGCAGCTCCGCCCGGCGATGCCTTGCCGGCGTTCGATCTGCCCGATGCCGGTGTGGCGCCGATCACCGACACGGTGCTCGCCGAGGCCCCACCGACGGTCGAATCCTATCTCGCCGCCGCCCGCCGCTCGGCCCGCGCCGCCGCCGCGCAGGAAACCGAGCGCTCCGCCAATCTCGGCGCCATGCGCTGGGGCACGCCCGATGCCGCCGTTCCGGCGCCGAAGCGCAAATCGAGCCCGCTGCTGGTCGGGCTCTTGGTCCTGATCACGCTTTTCGTTTGTGCCGCGCTGTTCCTGCATTGGCAGGCGATGAACCGGCCGGCCGATGTGACCCAACCGATCGCCGCCGCACCGGCCAAGCCGGCCGCCAAGGCTGAGAGCCCTGCCCTGCATCAGGCCGAGGCCCAGCCGGCGCCGCAGGTGATCCGCCCCGCTCAGGCGCCGAAGCCGACTGCTGTCGCCGCCGTGCCGCCGCCCGCCGCCCAACCGGCGCCGCAGCCGGTCACCGCGCCGCTCGACCGCCTCACCCAGGCTGCCAACGCCGGCAACGCCCGAGCCCAGCTCATCGTCGGATTGAAATATCTCGACGGCACGCCCACCAACCAGTCCGAAGCCGTCAAATGGCTGACCAAGGCCGCCGATGCCGGCGAACCGGTGGCGCAGTACCGCCTCGGCGGACTGTATGAGAACGGTCTTGGCGTCACCGCCGATCCGGTCAAGGCGGTGCGCCTCTATCTCGCCGCCGCCAATCAAGGCAACCGCAAGGCGATGCACAATCTCGCTGTCGCCTATGCCAAAGGCACCGGCGTGAAGAAGGATTTCGCCGAAGCCTCGCGCTGGTTCCTCAAGGCGGCCAACCTCGGCCTGTCGGACAGCCAGTTCAATCTCGCCGTGCTCTACGAACGCGGCTATGGCGTGCCGCAGAACCTCGTCGATGCGTACAAATGGTACGCCATCGCCGCCGCCCAGAACGATGGCGAGTCCAAGACCCGCATGAACGCCATCGCCAACCAGCTCGACGCCGACGCCCGCGCCGCCGCCCAGCGCGCGGCCGACAGCTTCCGCGCCCTCCAACTCAATGCCCGGGCCAATGTTGCCCCGGCGCTGGGCGATATCGCGCGCTGACCACTGCCGCGGTTGACCATCCCGGACAACCCGCGCACAGTCGTTCCGGTTCGCCTGCGAAATATCCCTCGATGGAAATCTACCTGCCCATCGCCCAGATGTCGGTCCAGTGGCCGGTCATCCTCGGGCTCGGTTTCGCGGTCGGCTTCCTGTCGGGCGTGTTCGGCGTCGGCGGCGGCTTTCTTCTCACCCCGCTCCTGATCTTCTATGGCATCCCGCCCGGCGTCGCGGTCGCCACCACCGCCAACCAGATCGCCGGTGTGACATTTTCCGGCGTGCTGGTGCATTCCAAGCGCCGCACCGTCGATTTCAAGATGGGCGCGGTGATGGTGGCGTCGGGGCTGGTCGGGTCGGCCACGGGCGTCTGGCTGTTCGCGGTGCTGCGGCGCATGGGACAGGCCGAATTCACCGTGTCGGCATCGTATGTGCTGCTGCTCGGCTGGGTCGGCGCCATCATGCTCAACGAGAGCATCCGCACCTGGAAGGCACGGCGCGACGGCAAATCGGCGGGCGGCAAGCGCTCCGGCCAGCACAACTGGATTCACGGCCTGCCGTTCAAGATGCGCTTCCGCCAGTCGCGGCTCTACATCAGCGTGATCCCGCCACTGGTGCTCGGCTTCATCGTCGGCATCCTCTCGGCCGTGCTCGGCGTCGGCGGCGCCTTCCTGTCAGTGCCGGCGATGATCTACATTCTGCGGATGCCGACCAATGTCGTGGTCGGGACCTCGATGTTCCAGATCCTTTTCGTCACCGCGTCCACCACGGTGTTACACGCCGCCGACAACTATACCGTCGACACGCTGCTGGCACTGATCCTGATCCTCGGCGGCGTGTTCGGCGTACAATACGGTGTTCGCGCCGGTGCCAAGCTCAGGGGCGAGCAGCTGCGTTTCCTGATGGCCATCGTGGTGCTGGCGGTCGCCATCGGCCTGTTCTGGCAATTGGTGATGCGCCCCGACGACGTCTATTCGCTGACCGCGGGGACGCCATGAAAGCGGCGGCTCTGGCCCTTATCCTGATGGCGGCACCGGCGTTCGGCGAAGAGACGCTGACCTCGGGCCTGTCGCAGGATTATCTGCAGATCACCTCGACCTTCACCGGCTCGGAACTGACGGTGTTCGGGGCGGTGGAAAATCCGGTCGTCGGCGAAAATCGCGACATCGTCGTGGTGGTGCGCGGGCCCGACACGCTGATGACGATGCGCCGCAAGGATCGCATTGCCGGCCTGTGGATCAACAATGCCCGCGCCAAGCTGTGGCTGCCGGCGTACTATTTCGTCACCGCGACACGGCCGCTGAACAGCATCGCCGATGCCGACACCCTCGGCCGCTATGAACTCGGCCTCAACAATCTGCGCGCCGAGGTGACCGCCAGCGACGGCGATGCGGCGCCCTATATCGCGTCGCTGGTGCGGGCCGAAAAGGGCGCCGGGCTCTATATCCAGACCGATGCCGGCGTCGACATGCAGAGCGCGACGCTGTTCCGCGTTCATGTGCCGATTCCGGCGGCGGTGCCGCGCGGCTCCTATGACGTGGCGGTGTATCTGTTCCGCGACGGCCAGGTGACCGCGGCGCAATCGACTCCGTTCTATGTCGATCAGGCCGGCTTCGAGCGACGGGTATTCGATTTCGCCCACACCAGGCCGATCGCCTATGGCCTGTTCACCGTGCTGATGGCGGTGGCGCTGGGCTGGGCCTCCATGTTCCTGTTCCGCAACAGGGCGTGACAGGGGCCCGCCACCGCATAGACGCGATCCCGCCCCATCGCGAAGACGCCGGCCTCGCGCGAAAACAGAGACGTCACCGCCTCGTCGCAGACATCGAAGCCGCCGGTATAGGCGCCCAACGCCGGCAACAGCAGGCGCAAGCCGTCGGACATGAAGCAGCGCCGGCGCAATGACAGGCCGTTACGGTTGACGCGCACCACCGGATGGACATGCCCCGCGACCTCACCGGCACACGGCGTTTCACACGGGATGTGGCGGAACAGCAGCGCCCCCGATTGGACGTGCGGCGCCACGGTGCCCCCCAGCCACTCCGGCGGGCACGGATCGTGATTGCCTTCCACCCAAATCCACTCCGCTTTCATCGTCAGCACCGAGAGGATCGCGATCTCTTCGGCATCGAGACGGGCGGCGGCGCCGTCGTCGTGGAAGGAATCCCCCAGCGCGATCACCCGCGCGGGCGTATAGCGCGCGATCAGAATAGCGATGCGCTTCAGGGTTGCGCGGGTGTCGTAGGGCGGCAGGAACTGGCCGCTGCGGGCGTAGGACGAGCCCTTCTCGAAATGCAGGTCGGCGACGATGAGCGTCTTCTCCGCCGGCCACCATGCGGCGCCGCCCGGATCGAGCACCAGCGTTTCGCCGCTGACGAGAATGGCGCATTCGCCCTGAGTCATGGCGGCAGTTTCGCATCCTTCAATCGGGCGAGGCAAACGGGTAAAACACGGATGGGAGAACCGCCATGAACCGCTTTGTGTTTGCCGCCTTCGCCGCCCTGTGCCTGCCCGCGCTGGCCGACCCCAGCCTGCTCGTGGTCACCAAACAGACCCACATGCTGGCGATCGTCGACGCCAAGACGTTGAAGGTGACGGCTCAAGTGCCGATCGGCGAAGACCCGCATGAAGTGGTGATCCTGCCCGACAATCGCACCGCGTACATCAGCCATTTCGGCGAAGGCACGCTGTCAACCCTGGCGGCGGTGGACCTGGTGCAGGCGAAAGCGCTGCCCGATGTCGAACTGGCGCCGCTGAAAGGCCCGCACGGCTTTGCGCTGCATGGGGCGACGCTGTGGTTCACGGTCGACAAGGCCAAGGCGATCGCCGCGCTCGATCTGGCGACCGGCAAGGTCGTCAATCTGCTCGGCACCGGCCAGGATCGCACCCACATGATATGGGTCAATCGCGACGGATCCAAGATCATCGCCTCCAACGCGGTTTCTGGAACGCTCTCGGTGTTCGATGCCCGCCTGGACGCACCTATGGTGGCCCCCGGCGCGCCGCCGGCACCGGCCTCCTACACCACGCCCGGATTCAAGCACACGCTGATCCCGACCGGGCGGCTGGCGGAAGGCTTTGCGGTATCGCCCGATGCGCACGACGTGTGGGTGGGCGATGCCGAAGGCATCATTCACATCATCGATCTCGACAAGAATGTCGAACGCGAGCACTTCGATGCCGGGACGCTGCTGGCCAACCGCCTCGCCTTCACGCCCGACGGCAAATACGTGGTGGTGACCCAGAAGCGGGGCAAAGACCTCGTGGTGATCGACGCCAAAACGCACGCGGTCGCCTATCGCATTCCGATCGAAGAGAACGGCGCCAGCGGCATCCAGATGCAGCCCGACGGCAAACGCGTTTTCATCGCCTGCCCGCGCGATCACTTCGTGGCGGTGGTGGATTTGAAGACGATGAAACGGGTGGCGACCATCGACGCCGGGAAAGAACCGGATGGGCTGGGGTTGTGGGTACATTGAAAAATGGGGAGTAGGGAGTAGGGAGTAGGGAGTAGGGAGTAGGGAGTAGGGAACGAGTGCCGATCTGTGCGGCGCGAGTCAATATGTTTACCTACTATTCCCTATTCCCTACTCACTATTCCCTCCCTACTCCCTACTCCCTACTCCCTACTCACTTTCATTCCACCCGCATCGCATCGGCGATGAGGGATTCTTCGGTTTCGCGTAAGGCCTCTTCGGCAGCGTCGCCAGCGACCATTTCTTTGGCGATTTCCAGCAGCGCCGGCACCGCGAGCGGGGAAACGCGATCCAATTTTCGCGACACGATGCGGCCTTTGACTCTCGCGAGCATGTCGCCGAGACGGGCGATGTCGAGCAGGCCGGTGGCAGCATCCTGGTAGGTGGCACGGAGCAGAATGTGGTCGGGCTCGTGCTCGCGCAACACGTCGTAGATGAGGTCGGTGGAGAACGTCACCTGGCGGCCGGTCTTTTCCTTCAGCGGCGAGCGGCGTTCGATCAGGCCGGCGATGACGGCGCAATTCTTGAACGTGCGCTTATAAAGATTGGATTCGGCGAGCCAGGCATCGAGATCGTCGCCCAGCATGTCCTGATCGAACAGCGCCGACAGAGCGACGCCCGACAGATCGCGCCGGCCCCAGACGGCGAGCGCGTATTCGTTGGCTGAGAAGCCGGTCGGCTGCAGCCCGATACGTTCGAGGCGGCGCGTCACCAGCATCCCCAGCGTCTGATGCGCGAGACGGCCTTCGAAGGGATAACAGACGAGATAGAAACGTGACCCGCGCGGGAAGGTCTCGACCAGCAACTGGCCGGGCTGCGGGATGACGCTGCGCCATTCCTGGATGCGCAGCCATTCGTGCACCGGATCGGGCAACAGGCTCCAGCGCGCGGGCTCCGACACCATCTCGCGCACGCGCTGCGCCAGAAAGGTGGAGAGCGGAAATTTTCCGCCGTTGTAGGACGGCACTTCGGCTTCGGTGTCGTTGGTGCGGGTGACGAAGGCGGCGTCTTCGTGAATGCCCATGAAGGCGAGCACCTCGCCGGCGAAAACGAAGGTATCGCCGGGCGCAAGCTGCTCGACGAAATACTCCTCCATCTGACCGAGCACGCGCCCGCCGGCGCCGACCGGGCGGCCTTTCGATTGCAGCCTTATGTCGATCATTGGGTCTTCAACGATGGTGCCGGCATTAAGGCGATAATTCTGCGCGAGGCGCGGATGAGCCAGCCGCCATTGGCCATCGGGCGTTTTGCGCAGCTTGGCATAGCGGTCGTAGCGCTTAAGCGCGTAGCCGCCGGTGGCGACGAACTCCACGACGCGAGTGAAATCGTCGCGGAGAAGACCGCGATACGGGGCGGCAGCAATCACCTCCGCATACAGATCGTCTTCGAAGAAATTGCCAGCACAGGCCATGCCGAGGACGTGCTGGGCAAGCACGTCGAGACTGCCGGTCTTCAGCCGCTCGCCATCGAGTTCGCCCGCGATCACCGCTTCGCGCGCCGCTTCGCATTCGAGCACCTCGAAGCGATTGGCGGGCACCAGCAGCGCCTGCGAGGGCTCATCGAGGCGGTGATTGGCACGACCGATGCGCTGCACCAGACGCGCCGCTCCTTTCGGCGCCCCGATGCAGACGACGTTATCGACGGCGCCCCAATCGATACCGAGATCGAGCGTGGAGGTGCACACCACCGCCTTCAGCCGACCCGCCGCCATCGCCGCTTCCACCTTGCGCCGCTGCTCGGGCGCCAGCGAACCGTGATGCAGCGCAATGGCGAGATTGTCGTCGTTGATGCGCCACAAATCCTGAAAGGTGAGTTCGGCCTGCCGCCGCGTGTTGACGAAGACGAGCGTGGTCTTGGCCTTCTTGATCGCCGCCATCACATCGCTCATGGCGTGACGCGCCAGATGCCCGGCCCACGGCACGTATTCCTCCGACGCCAGAATGGAAATTTGCGGCACCGCTCCGCCCATGGCGCGGACGAGTTCGGCGGCGCCGGGCTGGGGCACCAGATAGCGCTGCAACGGTTCGGAATCGGCGACCGTCGCCGACAGTCCGACGCGGCGGTGGCCGGGCGCCAGTTTGGCAAGGCGGGCGAGCGCCAGCGCCAGCAGGTCGCCGCGCTTGGAATTGTGGATGGCGTGCAGCTCGTCGAGCACGACAGCGCGCAAGTGCCCGAACATCCGCGGCGCATCGCGATGCGACAGCAGCAGCGCCACCTGCTCGGGGGTCGTCAGCAGAATGTCGGGCGGCGAATAACGCTGGCGCTGGCGGCGGCCGGCGGGGGTATCGCCAGTGCGGGTTTCGATTCTGACGTCGAGCCCCATTTCGCTGACCGGAGTTTCGAGGTTGCGCGCCACGTCGACGGCAAGCGCCTTCAACGGCGAGATATAAAGCGTGTGCAGGACGCGGGTGCGGCGCGGCGGCAGGCCGGAAAGCTCGATCAGACTGGGCAGAAATCCGGCCAGGGTCTTGCCGCCGCCGGTTGGCGCCACCAGCAGCACCGAGGCACCGCGGGCGGCGTGTTCGATCAGGGCAAGTTGATGCGGACGCGGGCTCCAGCCGCGCGCGGCGAACCAGCGGGTGAAGCGGTCAGGCAGCAGGAACGGCGTCAGCGCGGCGGACATGCGGGGGACGATAGCACAAAGAATACCCCTCACCCGGTTTGCCTAAGCACTTAGTCCGCGGAGAGCTGGGTAAGTGCAAGGCAAACCACCCTCTCCCACAAGGGGAAAGGAAATCAAAGGCGCTTGACGGTCTCGGGGTCTTCTTCGCCGGCGAAGTATTTTTCCAGCGCCTGGCGGAAGATCGGCTCCGCCGTGGCGTGCGCGAACAGGGTCATCGACGAGCGAAATTTGAGATCATCGGGATGGGCGAAGATGTCGGCGATGGCGGGTTTGTTTGCTGCCACCACCAGACGGGTGAATTCCCTCAGCCGCGGCCCCAGCACCGGATGGGCGAGATAGGCCCGCGCCTCTT
>NZ_JBWZET010000347.1:0-15266 GCF_056722145.1 Rhizomicrobium sp.
GCTGGCGACGGTCCATGATCGAGGCGTCGGGGCCTGGAGGCGTGAAATCGGTGCATTTCTCGCTCGCCGCCTTGGCGTGGGCGAGTTTGATGTCCTTCCAGTGCGCGAACGGCGCCTTCTGGGCCGCGGTCAGGTTGAGGCGGGCTTCCAGCTCGGCGACTTTGCCGACCGCGTGGGCATAGAAATTGGCGCACATGTCGGCATGGTGCGTGGCCATGGCGGCCATGCGATCCGGCGGCGGGGTCTGCTGCTGGGCCAGAGCCGGCGTGGTAAACGCGAGTGCGGCCAGGACCGGCAGCGCGGAAACGAATTTCATGACGGGTACTCCCGGTGTGTTGTCGAAAGATTGAACGGGCGGTCCCGGCGGCTCCGTCTCGTCTTTCCCTGAATTCTCTGTCATCGCGGCGACGGCGCCCGATGACAGCGGGCAGGCGCGCTTCTACAGTCCGGCCAAATTCAGGAGGGATGTCATGCGCGGGTTGATGGCGGTGGTGGCGGCGGCGGCTTTGGCGGTGGCGGCGGGAGCCGGGCCGTGGCCGGGCGGCAAACAGGCGGCGGTGGTTCTCACCTATGACGACGCCCTGACGTCGCAGCTCGACATCGCCCTGCCGGCGCTCGACGCCGCCGGTCTCAAAGGCACCTTCTTCCTGATCGGCTCGGCGCTGAAGCCTGAAACCCTCGCGCGCTGGCGGGCGGCGGCGGCGGCGGGTCACGAACTCGGCAACCACACCGTCTTTCACGCCTGTTCGCGAAACGCCTATCCGGCGCCGGATCGCTACACGACCGAGACCTACACCGTCGACACCATGCTGACGGAAATCCGCACGATGAACACCTTCTTGACCGCGATCGACGGCAAGCCGACCCATGCGATGGCGACGCCGTGCGGTGCCCATGTCGCGGGCGGGGTCGATTACCTGCCGGCGCTGCGCCAGAGCGGCATGGTGCGCTTCGATCGCGGTGTCGGCGGCACGGTCGGCGATCCGCTCGATGTTCCCAGCGTGTGGTTTGCCGGCCAGGCAACCGGCGCCGACATGATCGCGGCGGTGGAGAAGACGGTTGCGTCGGGCGGCGTCATCGTGTTCGGCTTCCACGGCGTCGGCGGCGACTATCTGACGACTTCGGCCGAAGCCCACGCCCAATTGGTGGCCTATCTGAAGGCACACCAGGACACCATCTGGGTGGCGCCGTTCTCGACCGTGATGGAAGCGGCGGCGAAGAAGTAGCTACCCGCGCAGTTCGCGGATCGTCTTCCTGCTGTCGGCGGCGGGCTGATAGACGTTGGTCATCTCGGCCAAAGCGCGGGCGAACAGCTCGGGCGTGAGCGACGGCGGCAGCACGAAGGCATCGACGCCGACGCGGGCGAGAAACGCGATCTGGTCATAGAGGTAATTGCCGGCGACGCGCACTTCACCCGTAAAGCGCAGCCGCGTGCGCAAGAGCCGCGCCCACGAGAACACGCGCCCGTCGCGGAATTTTCCCATCTCCAGCACCACCAGCGCCAGCCGGTCGAGATCGGAGCCGAGCGCCTCGGGCGATTGCTCGCTGCTCAGGCGCACGCCAAGCGCGGTGTTGCGCGCCAGCAGCGTTTCGCGATCGGCGCGAAACCGGGTCAGCGATACGAGCACCGCGCCCTCGGGTAGCGCCGCCTCGTCGGCAACATCGGTGAAGGGATCGTCGGCAACAAGGCCGCGTTTGATCAGCATGGCAGCCCCTCTTTCCTCCCCCGCGCCGATGATTGTGGGAGCATCCGCTCTCGCGAAATAGCGGGGGAGGTGGACGCGTAGCGGCCGGAGGGGGAGCGGTCCTCAATGCGCCGCATGCAGCTGCTCCCCGTAGGCGACGTTCTTGAACGGCTCGACGCCGAGGCGGCGGGTGGTGTCGAGGAAGCGCTCGCCGGGGCGGCGCAGCTTGAGGTAGGCCTCCACCACGCGTTCCACCGCATCGGCGATTTCGTGGACGCCGAAACCGGGGCCGATGATTTCGCCGATCGAGGCGTCTTCCGCCGCCGAGCCGCCGAGCAGGATCTGGTAGTATTCGACGCCTCTCTTGTCGACGCCCAGAATGCCGATATGGCCGGCATGATGATGGCCGCAGGCATTGATGCAGCCGCTCATCTTGATCTTGAGTTCGCCGATGTCTTCCTGCCGCGCCAGGTTTTCGAAGCGCTTGGCGATGTCCTGCGCCACCGGAATCGAGCGCGCATTGGCGAGATCGCAGTAATCGAGACCCGGGCAGCAGATGATATCGGTGATCAGCCCGGCATTGGCGGTCGCGAGCCCCAGCGCCTGCAGCCGTGCGAACAGCGCCGGCAGATCGCCCGCCTTGACGTGCGGCAGCACCAGATTCTGCTCATGACTGGCGCGGATTTCGGCGAGCCCGAAATCGTCCATCACTTGCGCCAGGCCATCGAGCTGATCGGCGCTGATATCGCCCGGTACACCGCCAATCGGTTTCAACGATATCGTCACGATGCGATAGCCCGGCGCGCGATGGGCGTGGGTGTTGTGGCGGACGAAGGCGCCGAGGTCGCCACGGTCCGGCAGCGGCGCGTCGGCCAGCGGCTCAAAATGGGGCGGGGCGAAATAGGATTCGATGCGGGCGCGTTCGGCCTCGGGCACATTCAAAAATCCCGCCGACTTGATTTCCTTGAATTCGCGCAGCACCCGTTCGCGCATTTCGGTTTCGCCGAGCGTGTGCGCCAAAATCTTGATGCGCGCCTTGTAGATATTATCGCGCCGGCCGTTCTCGTTGTAGACGCGCATGACCGCTTCGAGGAAGCCCAAGAGATCGGGCTTCTCGACGAAATCGCCGACGACATAGCCGAGGTAGGGCGTCCGCCCCATGCCGCCGCCGACCCAGATGCGATAGCCGACGCGGCCCGCCTCGTTCTTCACGATTTCCACTGCCGCATCGTGCCAGCGCAGCGCGGCGCGGTCGTGCGGGCTGGCGATCACCGCGATCTTGAACTTGCGCGGCAGGAAGGTGAATTCGGGATGCAGGCTCGACCATTGCCGGATCAGTTCGGCGACGGGGCGCGGGTCTTCCACCTCGTCGGCGGCGGCGCCGGCGAAATGATCGGCGGTGACGTTGCGGATGCAGTTGCCCGAAGTCTGGATGCAATGCATCTCGACGCTCGCCAGTTCGGCGAGAATGTCGGGCACGTCTTTCAGTTTCGGCCAGTTGTACTGCAGGTTCTGGCGGGTGGTGAAATGGGCATAGCCCTTGTCATAGACCCGCGCGATGTCGGCGAGCTTGCGCAACTGCCGCGCCGACAGCGTGCCATAGGGCACTGCGACGCGCAGCATGTAGGCGTGCAGCTGCAGGTACAGCCCGTTCATCAGCCGGAACGGCTTGAATTCGTCTTCCGTCAACGCGCCCTTGAGCCGCCGCTCCACCTGGAAGCGGAACTGCTCGGTGCGCTCCGCGACGAAGGCCGCGTCGAATTCGTCGTATCTATACATGGCTTACTCCGGGGCCTGCTTTCCGACATCGGTGCGCACACTGGGGCCGCGCGCGCGGATGATTTCGCGCTGCTTGACCGGCTTGCCATCGCGGACCTCGAACAGGTACGGATTGACGACCTGATTGCCGGTGACGAACGCCTTGGCGGCGGCAAGGGCGGCGTCGGCGGTGGCGGCATCGGCGAACACGTCGGCGGCGGCGAGGGTTTCCACCCAGCCCGCGTCCTTCCAATAGAGGACGGTGCCGTCGATCAGCCGGTTTGCGGTCAGCATCTGAGCCATGCCACGAATTTACACGGCCCGGGCAAGGCTTCAAGAAAAATCTCTATTTGTGCTGTAAAAACTCGAAAATAACGAAATTCACTTGTATAACACTACCCGTTGCTGGCGCCGTCGAGCCGCTGCCAGAAGGTCTTGGTCTCGACGAGGTTGCGCATCGCGCGGCGCAGCGACTGATCCGAGGTGAAGAAGCAGCCATACTGTCCGCGCGGCGTCTGTGCGGCCGCTTTGACCGCGGCATCGACGTCGACGCTGGCCCAGCCGCCGCGGGCGGTGAAGGAATCGCAATTGGGGATCAACAGGCGCCAGGTATGGTCGGGGCGGATCACCGCGATGCCATACATGAAGGTGGATTCGCGTTCGTTCCAGGTACCGAAAACATAGACATCATTGGTGTCGGCGCGTTCGAGGTAGTTCAGCAGCAGAGCGTGATGGTCCGGCGTGCCTTCGCTGCCGTCGCTGTTGACCTGAGCCTCTTCGAATTCATACCAGCCATCGGACCGCGGTCGCAGCTTGGCATGATAGGTGTCGCCGTCGCTTTGGTATTTCCAATCCGCCGCTGTCTTGATCGGTTGGGCGGCCATGCCCGGATTGAGCAGCATTTGATTGGATTCGTAACAGCCTGCGAGCAGCAGTCCGGCCAAGGCCAATACCATAGCGCGCATATCACTCCCCCCAACCCGAAATGGTTGATCATTGCCGCGCTATTCTTACGAGTGTGCAACTGTACACGGTGCCGCACCGCGCCACGGTTCGGGAGAACAACAATCACTCGCGGTTACGTTTGCGCCTTTTTCACCCGGCGCCAAAAGCCGGGCTCGGCGATGACGCTGCGCAAGGCGGCGAAAAGCTGGTCGCGGCTGGTGAACTGGCAGACGTCGACGACTTCGCTGATGCTGGCGATCTTGGCGCCGGCGGCGGTGGCAGCTTTGCGGTCGGGCTGGGCGGCGTCGCCATTGACCGGATCGCAATTGGGCGTGACCGTCTGCCAGGAATTGCCGGTGCCGATGACGACAAGGCCGTACATGTAGGCGTGGTCGTCGCTGTTATAGGTGGCATAGACGAAGATGTCGGAGCTGCGGTCGAAGGCGTTCAGCACCACGCGATAGGTTTTCCAGCGCCCTTCAACGCCCTTGGCATCGAGGCGGCTCTCGGCATAGTCGTACCAGCCGTCGCTGCGCGGTGTCAGGCGGGCGTGGTAGCGGTGATCGCTGCCGCCATAGGTCCAGTCCTGCGCGGCTAAGACCGGCTGGCGTGCCGCCGCCGGATCGAGCAGCAGTTTGCTCGATTCATAACAGCCGGTCAGCAGCAGCATGACGGCGGCGAGCAGCGTCCATTGCATTGCGCCAAGTCCCCCAGAACGAGCGCCGGAGTCCGAAGCACTCCGCGGCTGCAAGTATAGCCGTTGCCCTCGCTTCGTACACACGTCTGCGTACCGACGATGCATTGCGCCATCGGGCGGGTGTTCTTATGGTAACGGTAACGGGAGAAACGCATGCTCTATAAATCGCTTGCCGCAGCGGCTCTGCTATTGGCCGCACCGGCATTGGCCGCCGGCCTGACCGTCAGTCCCAACGAGACGCTGGAAGCGCCGGGGCTGTCGGTCATCGTCCACCAGAACCTCTTCCATCCGGTGTTCCGCGACGAAAAGAACGCGGGCCTCCAGATCGTGCTGCATGACGAGCGCATCGCCACCGACGGCGAAGTCCGCCTCAGCCCGACGCCCGAGCAATGGGACCCGGTCCCGGCCATGACCGAGCGCACCCATGGGGCGAAGTCGATCACGGTCGCGTCGGGCTATGGCGACATCGGGCTCACCTATCACATCACGGTCAGCCCCGAAGGCGAGGGCTTCCGCATCGTGGTCGATCTCGACCAGCCGCTGCAAGCCGATCTCGTCGGCAAGGCCGGGTTCAATCTCGATTTCCTTCCCGTTTCCTATTTCGGTAAGACCTTCCTGATGGGCGCGGCGCCGGGGCTGTTCCCGCGCCAGCCGGGTGGCCCGATGAAGACCGATGGCTCCGGCGATCCCGAGCCGCTTGCCGCGGGCGCCAAGACGATCGTGCTGGCACCGGAAGACAAGATGGTGCGCGTCGCCATCGCCTCCGATACCGCGCCGCTGGCTTTGTACGACGCCCGCAACCGCGCCCAGAACGGCTGGTTCGTGGTCCGGGCGCTGATCCCGGCGGGGGCGACGAAAAACGCCATCGTCTGGCATGTGAAGCCGAACGTGGTGAAGGGCTGGCTGCGTCCGCCGGTGGTGTCGTTCAATCAGGCCGGCTATACGCCCGGCCGCGCCAAGGTCGCGATCATCGAGATGGACCCGCGCTTCAAGGCCCCGGCCGAGGCCACCGTCGTCAAGCTCGATGCGTCGGGCAAGCCGAAGCCGGTGTTGCATGGCAAAATCGCGCCATGGGGCCGCTGGACGCGCTACAAATACGCCCGCTTCGATTTCTCCAGGGTGACGGCGCCCGGCATCTACGCGATTTCGTTTGCGGGCCATACCACCAATCCGTTCCGCATCGCCCCCGATGCCTACGCCCACATCTGGCAGCCGTCGCTCGACACCTATCTGGTCGAACAGATGGATCATGTCACGGTGCGCGAGCAGTATCGCGTCTGGGAAGGCTATGCCCACATGGACGATGCCCGTCAGGCGGCCCCCAACATCAATCATTTCGACGGCTACAAGATGGGGCCGAACCTCGATTCGCCGTTCCAGCCGGGCGAGCATATTCCCGGCCTCAATGTCGGCGGCTGGCAGGATGCCGGCGATTACGACATCCAGACGCTGGATAATGCCGGCGTCGTGCGCAACCTGGTGTGGGGGCGCGAACTGTTCGGCCTCGCGTGGGACGAGACCACCATCGATGAAGCGGCGCGCTCGGTCGAGATTCGCAAGCCCGATGGCGTCAACGATGCGTTGCAGCAGATCCGTCACGGCACGCTGCAGCTTCTGGCGCAGTACAAGGTGTTCGGCCACGCCATCGTCGGCATCGTCGAACCGACGCTGAAGCAGTACACCCACCTCGGCGATGCCGGCTCGCAGACCGACCGCATGGTGTACGATCCGGCGCTGAAGCCGAACGATGCCACCGGCGCCAATTCCGGCCGGCCCGACGATCGCTGGGCTTTCACGTCCGACGTGCCGGTTGACGATTACGCTGTTGCCGGCGCGCTCGCCGCCGCCTCGCGCCAGCTGGCCGACAGCGATCCGGCGCTCGCGGCCGAGGCGCTTGCCGCCGCCAAAACGCTATGGGCCAACCAGCAGAATCCGGGCGACCGGCTGAACCGGCCCGAGCGCGGCAACTGGACGGTCGATATGCTCGAACCGGCGGCGGTGTCGGCGACGGTGGAACTGGTGCTCGCGACCAAGGGCGATCCCGTCTACACCGCCAAGCTCAAGGCGCTGCTGCCCGCGATCCGGAAGAATTTCCTCTTCGTCAGCGAGCCGGCGGTCCGCGCCATTCCCTACATGGACGGCGACTACAAGGCGGCGCTGCGCGCCTCGGCGGTTGCGTATAAGGCCGAGGTCGGCCAGGAAATCGCCAAGACCCCGTTCGGCGTGCCGGTGGCGCTCGGCACCTGGGCGGGTTCGGGGCAGGTCACCCAGTTCGGCATGACCGCCTATATGCTGCACCAGGCATTCCCCGACGTGATCGGCACCGATTACACGCTGGCCGCGCTCGATTACATTCTCGGCCGCCATCCGGTGCACAATCTGTCGCTGGTGACGGGCGTGGGCGCGCGCTCCAAACAGGTGATGTACGGCCACAACCGCGCCGATTTCTCCGAGGTGCCGGGGGCGCTGACGCCGGGCGTGCTGGTCATCAAGCCCGATTTCCCCGAGCAGATGGATCAGTGGCCGTTCCTGTGGTTCGAAAACGAAGCCACCGTGCAGGGAACCTCCGTGTACATCCTATTGGCCAACGCCGCGATCGCCGCGACCAAGGAATAGACCGGCGAGCCAACGCGCCCTCACCTGTCATCCCCGGCGAGCCCGCGCCGCACGGTGTCTGCGCGAGGGAACGGTCTTCAAGGCGCGGGCGAAGACCGGGGACCCAGGTGGCGTCACCGGTCGCGCCGCACGTAAGTTCGCACGACTCCCGTCGTGGAGATTTTGCTCGCGTCCCGACCTGGGTCCCCGGTCTTCGCATTCCTCCGCACGCTGTGCGTCGGACTGCTCGCCGGGGATGACAATGGTGGTGAGCATCCGCCTCGAACAGCCCGCCAAACTTCGCTGTGCAAGCCTATCCCCGGCAAGCCCGCGCCGCGCCCCCCCGCTGCACGCGCGAACTCCAACTGTCATCCCCGGCGAGCCCGCGCCGCACGGTGTCTGCGCGCGAGAGAATGGTCTTCAAGGCGCGGGCGAAGACCGGGGACCCAGGTGGCGGCACCGGTCGCGCCGCACGTAAGTTCGCACGACTCCCGTCGTGGAGAATCTGTTCGCGTCCCGACCTGGGTCCCCGGTCTTCACATTCCTCCGCACGCTATGCGTCGGACTGCTCGCCGGGGATGACATCTGGATGAACGCACACCACTGCAGCCCGCCCCGCATCTCCGCGCCCCCTCCATCGCAAAAAAAAAGCCGCCGGGAGAGAGCCCCCCGGCGGCTCGTGAAGGCGGAAGAGGACTTACGCCGCCCGCGTCATGCACTGAACGATGTCGGCCTTGGCGTCGTCGCCGACTCCGGCGATGCCGAATTTCTCCACCAGCACGCCGACCAGCGCCGGGGTCAGGAACGCCGGCAGCGTCGGCCCCAGCTTGATGTGGCGGACGCCGAGCGCCAAGAGCGTGCACAGGATCGCCGCCGCCTTCTGCTCGAACCACGACACGATCAGGCTCAGCGGCAGATCGTTGACGCCGCAACCGAACGCTTCCGCCAGCTTGGTGGCGATGATCAGCGCCGAATAGGCGTCATTGCACTGGCCGATGTCCAACAGCCGCGGCAGGCCGCCGATGGTGCCGAAGTCGTGCTTGTTGAAGCGATATTTGCCGCAGCCGAGCGTCAGGATGACGGTGTCCTTGGGCGCATTGTCGGCGAAGTCGGTGAAATAGTTGCGGCCCGGCTTGGCGCCGTCGCAACCGCCGACCAGGAAGAAATGCTTGATGGCGCCGGCCTTGACCGCGTCGATCACCTTGTCGGCGACACCGAGCACCGCATCGCGGCCGAAGCCGACCAGGATGGTCTTGTCGTCGCCGTCTTCCTCGAAGCCGGGCAACGCCAACGCCTGCTCGACGATCGGCGCGAAGTTGTCATCTTCCAGGTGCTTGATGCCGGGCCAGCCGACCGGACCCAGCGTCCACAGCCGCTCGGAATATTTCTTCTGCGGCTTGATCAGGCAGTTGGAGGTCAACACCACCGGGCCGGGGAAATCGGCGAATTCGAACTGCTGTTCCTGCCAGGCGCCGCCGTAATTGCCGGCGAGATGGGGGAACGCCTTCAAATTCGGATAGCCATGGCCCGGCAGCATTTCGCCGTGGGTGTAGACATTGATGCCCTTGCCTTCGGTGGCTTTCAGGATCGCCAGCAGGTCTTTCAGATCGTGGCCCGAGACCAGGATCGCCTTGCCCTTTACCGGATTGATGCGCACCGCGGTCGGGGTCGGGGTGCCGAAGAGGGTGTTGTTGCCCTTGTCGAGCGCTTCCATGGCGGCGAAATTCACCCGGCCGATTTCGAGCGCTTCTTCCAAGAGCGCGCCAAGGTCGGCTTCGTCGCTGGCGAGCTTGTCGAGGGCGCGTTCGATACCGGCGAACACTGCCTCGCGTTCTTCTCCCAGCACCGAAGCGTGATGGCCGTAAGCGGCAACGCCCTTCACCGCGTAGAGCAGCAAGGCCCGGAGGCCGATGGCGTCTTCGCCGAACGTTTCGACGTTGTATTTGACGCCGGCTTCGGCGGCGTTCGCGACAATCGCGGCCTGGTCGATGCCGGGCGAGAAGGTGGCGGGGCCGGCGAGCACGTCCGGCTCCTGGCCGGCGGCGCGCGCCGCGGTCTCATAGGCGCGCTTCATATGATCGCGGATGCGCACCGCGTCGCCGATCCAGGTGACGAATTTGGCGGCGTCGAAATTGACGTTGGTGAGGGTCGTGAACACCGCGAACAACAGGAAGCGGTCGGCTTCCACATCGGTGGTGCCGAGGGCGCGCGCCCGCACCGCGTATTGCGAAATGCCCTTGCAGAGGTGGATCAAGACGTCCTGCAGATCGGATGTCGGGGCATCCTTGCCGCAAGCGCCGCGCGTGCCGAAGCACCCGAATTTGCCGTCGTCGAATTGGGTCTGTTCACACTGATAGCAGAACAAGGCGTCCTCTCCTTTTAATGTAGTATTGTCCGTACTTCTTTTAAGGAAATGTACGCCGATCGAATGATGCCGATGATTTGCCAGATTGACGCAGGTGTAAGTGCGAGAGAATCGCAAAAGAGGTGGGAGAGAGGCCTATTAAGCAGTCGTCCCCGGCAAGCCCGCGCCGTAACCCCAGTTGTCATCCCCGGCGAGCCCGCGCCGCACGATGTTTGCGAAAGGGACTGGTCTTCACGGCGCGGGCGACGACCGGGGACCCAGGTGGCGCCACCGGTTGCGCCGCTCGAAAATCCGCACAGCTCATTCTTCACGAACCCGCTCGCATCCCGACCTGGGTCTCGCTCGGCTTCACTGTTGCGCAGCTACGACGGGCTTGCCGGGGATGACACCGGTGGTGAACGCGCCCTGCTATTCGCCCTGCGGCGGCTGCGTCGTCGGCCGCTATTCCCAGCTGTCGCGGAATCCCTTGCGCTTCGCCGCGGCTTTTTTCATGCCGGCGCCGGGTGGGATTTTGCCGGCGACCCCGAAGGCATAGCCCTGGCCCTGGTCGAAGCCGGCGGCGCGGGCGCGTTCGACATCGGCCTCGGTCTCCAGGCATTCGGCGATGGTGGTGAATTTCAGATCGCGGCACAGCGCCAGCATCGCCTTCAGCAGCGTGTCGTCGCGCTCGGAGGCGCCGAGCTTCTTCACCAGGCTGCCGTCGAACTTGACGAAATCGACCTCGAAGGCGTGCAGGTAATTGAGCGTCGCGGCACCGGCGCCGAAATCGTCGAGCCCGACCTTGAACCCCATCTGGCGCAGCGCCGCGATTGCTTTGGCGGCGGCGGCCATGTCGGTGATCGCGGCGGTCTCGGTGATTTCCACCAGCAGCCTGGGGCTCAGTTTCTTGTGCCGCGTCAGCAGCCCCGCCAGCATGCCGAAGGCGGCGGGCGACTGGATGGTGTGGCCGGAGACATTGAAGGCGACGTGCGCGGCATGGCTTTTGTCCGCCTCCATCGCGCCGATCACTTTCAGCGCCACGGCGAGATCGAAACTGTCGGCGATGCCGAGCTTTTCGACGAACTGGATGGTTTCGCCGGTCTCGCCCGGTCCGAACCGCGCCAGCGCTTCGAAGTGCGAAAGCTCGCCGTTTTTCAATTCAACGATCGGCTGATAGGCCATGGCGAAGGTGCCGTCCTGGACCGTCGCGGTCAGGTGCGCGAGCCGGGCGTGGGTTTCGTCCAACATGGCATCGAACGCCTGGCCGAGATCGCCGGTGAACGGCGACTGCTTCTTGCCGGCGGTGAAGCGTTCGACGACATAGCGCAAGGCGAGGAAGCGCTGCTCGGGGCGCAGCGCCGGGGCCTTCAGCGCGACATGGGTTTCGTGGATGTCGGCCGGCGGCAGGCCGGTTTTCGCCATCGCAGCGCGGACACCGGCGATCTGGCTCCTGGGCCCTTTGGCAGCGTCGGCGAGGGCGCCGAAACTGGTCTCGGTCAGCCGCCCTGCCGCCTTGGCGCCCGAGGCCAGCATGGCGCGACCGATGTCGGCGAGCAGCGCGTCGGCCTTGTCGCCCGGCAATCCGGCGACGATGGTGGCCAGCGCCGGCACGTTGAGCAGGGTCAAGGCATCGCTGTCGCGCAGCTCGGTGATGGCGGCGAGGAAGCCGTCCTTGGTCGGCAGTCCCGTCGCCGCGTCGGTGTCGGCCCCGGCAAAGCTGAGCTGACGGTCGGCGAGCGCCAGTGCACACGAAACCCGGTGATCGTTTCCGGGCAGGCGGAACAAGGCCGCCTCGCAGCGCCCGCCATGGGCCAGTTGCAGCGTCAGGCGGTTGCGGCCGCCGCGCGCCAGCATCCGGGCTGCCGCGGCGAAGCGGGCGCCGTCCGCGGGCGTGAACAGGGCGGCGGCGGCTGTGCCGTCGAGCGCCGGCGTGTCGCTGAATTCGGCGGTCGCTCCGGCGGCAAAGCCGATGCGCCCGTCCGCCGCCACCTCCATCAGGAAGTCGGCGCCGGCAAAGGCAAAGCCGAGATAGCGTCGGGTTTCAGAGCTCATGCACCGCTCGCGGAAAGGGCGATTGTCGGCCCCAACCGGTTAGGCGCGGGTAAACCGTGCGACGGGCAAATAAACCTAATCGGCTTCGCCTTGCGGCGGCTGGGTCTTGGGCTTGTCCTCGTCGCCGCCGAACAGCCAGTTGAAGAAGCCGCCGGCCGGCGTGCGCTTCTTTTCCGGCTTGGGTTCCGGGGGTTGTTCCATGTGCGGCGTATTGTTGATGGCGGCTTCGTCGTCGGAGGTGAGGCCGCTGGTGGACAGGCCGCTGTCGTCGAGGCCGATGGCGTCCTGCGGCGCCGAGCGGTCGAGGCCGCGCGGCGGCAGGCCGGCTTCGGCGGCCTTCATCACCGTTTTCCAGATCGTCGCCGGAATGGTGCCGCCGGTGACGCCTTTCATCGGCGCGGAATCGTCATTGCCGACCCAGACGCCGGTGACATAGTCGGTGGTGAAGCCGACGAACCAGGCGTCGTGATAATCCTGGGTGGTGCCGGTCTTGCCGCCCGCTTCGCGGTCCATGAGGTTGGCCGAGAAGCCGGTGCCGTGGCTGACGACGCCGAACAGCATCGCGGTCAGGTCTTTCATGACATGATCGGCGATGACGCGCTCGGGTTCATGCGGCTGGCGCTGATAGAGCACCCGGCCGTCGGCGCCGTTGACTGCGGTCACCATGTAGGGCGTGACCTTCATCCCGCCGGAGGCGAACACGGCATAGGCGCTGGTCAGTTCCAACGGCGTCACTTCGGCGGTACCGAGTGCCAGCGACGCGTTGGGCTGCAGCTTGGAGGTGATGCCGCAGCGCTTGGCCGCTTCCACCACCTGATCGATGCCGACTTCCTGCGCCACCTGCACGGCGATGGTGTTGACCGAATGGGCCATGGCATCGGCCAGCGTGATGGTGCCGTAGGAGCGGCCGCCGAAATTGGTCGGGGCCCAGCCGTTGATCCAGATCGGCTGGTCGTCGCGGGTTTCCCAGGGGGACAAGCCGGATTCGAGCGCCGCCAGATAGACGAACGGCTTGAACGCCGAGCCCGGCTGGCGATGGGCCTGAACGGCGCGGTTGAAGGTGGATTCGCTGTAGTCGGTGCCGCCGATCATGGCGACCACGGCGCCGTCCGGCTTCATCACCACGATGGCGGCTTCGTGGACATTGGCCTTCTGGGCCGCCTTGCCGTTGATGACATCGCGGGCGGTGCGCCGCGCGGTTTCCTGCAAGCGCGGTTCGAGCGTGGTGTGGACGGTGAGGTCGCCCGACAGCGCCCGCTGGCCGTTGGCCGAGGCGACTTTCAAGGCTTCGTCGCGGGCGGCATCGAGATAGTAATTGCGGGCATCGACCGAGGCGTGGTCGATCGCCACGGCGGGATGGGCGCGGGCGTCGTTGGCTTCGGCCTGGGTGATGGCGCCGGTTTCCACCATGGTGGCGAGCACGATATTGGCGCGGTCCTGGGCGGCGGCGAGATCGCGGCGCGGCGAGAACACCGACGGCGCCCGGGTCAGGGTCGCCAGCATGGCGGCTTCCGACAGCGTCAGGTCGCGCGCCGACTTGCCGAAATAGACCCGCGCCGCGCCATCGACGCCATAGGCGGCCGAACCGAGATAGATGCGGTTGAGATAGAGTTCGAGGATCTGCTTTTTCGACAGCGACTTTTCCAGCACCGCCGCATCCATCTCCGTCTTCCAGCGCCGCGACACCGTGCGTTCCTGGTTGGTGAAGAGGATTTTCGCGGTCTGTTCGGTGATGGTCGAGCCGCCGGCCACCATGTGATGGGCGCGGACGTTGGCCATCATGGCCCGCACGATGCCGCGCGGATCGACGCCGTGATGCTCGTAGAAGCGCCGGTCCTCCATGGCGATGAAGGCGGCCGGCAAGTATTTCGGCATCTCTTCCAGCGTCAGCCGGTCGCCGACGGCGGCGCCGCGCCGTCCCACCACCGCGCCCTTGGCGTCGAGGAACGTGAACGCGACCGGCCGGTTGAGGGCGTAGAGGTCCTGTTTCAGGTCGAGCGGCGGCGCCACCAGCGCCAGGAAGCTCGGCAGCAGGAACAGGCCGAGCAGCGGCAGCGAGACGATGCCGACGACCCAGACACAGATTTTCAACAGGCGACGATTGTGGGCGATGATCCAGCCTCCAAAGGCTTCAACACCGCGCAGGAACCCTTCCCAAATCTGGCCCATGCGATTTCCCCGCGTTGACGCGTTAAGTCGCCCATCTTTGGGGCGGATTCAAGACGGTATTCGACCCGGCCGTTGAGGTTAACCCCTTGTAAGCGAGGCTGATCTCCAACTTTCCTCCCCCGCGGTGCACCGCTCCATTCGCGGCCCAATCAGTGAAAAAGCGGGGGAGGTGCTGAGCGCAGCGAAGCGGAGGGGGGACCATTCCGGCGCCCGAGCATTCCCCCCTCCGGCGCTGCGCGCCACCTCCCCCGCTTTTTCTGCAGCATGGCCATTCACAAAGCAGGTCTCCGCGGGTGACGAAAGAGGGGCGAGTTTGGCGGGCGAATGCGCCGTCACCGTTCATACGTCCCGGTCAGCCGGCCGCGGGCGAGGATGTGGCCCTTCATCACCTCCAGGTAGTCGGCGAGCTTCGCCTTGGGGCCGAGGTTGAGCGGCCGCGACACGGCGAACAGCTGGAACACGTAGCGGTGGGGGCCATGGCCAGGAATGGGACGGGGGCCTTGATAGCCGATGCTTCCGAAGCTCGCCTTGCCAAAGGCGATCGGCTGACCGGCATTAAGCGCGCCTTCGGGAAGGTTGCGCGTCACCGGCATCAGGCGGGCGATCATGTGCACGATCGCGGCGGGCAGCGGCACGTCGGGGTCTTGCAGCACCAGGAAAAGGTCCTGCGTTCCCGGCGGCACGCCTTCGATCGTCAGCGGCGGCGAGAGATTGGCGCCGACCCCGGTTCCGGCGAAGCGCCGCGGCATCGGTGTGCCATTGGCGAAGGCGGGGCTGGTGAGGCGCAAGGTTTCCGCCGCCGCATCGCTGCGGTTCCAGGCGAGGTCACGGTCGTGGCCCTTGAAGCCGCTGAGGAGTTTGCCAAGCATCATTCAGCCTTTCCGGCAAGAAAACGCGCCAGTGCCGGTCCGGTGACGAGCACGACGACAAAGCGCATCATTTGCATGGTCATGACGAAAGGAACATCCACCTTCGACGAGGCGGCGATGATGGCGACCGAGTCCGCGCCCCCCGGCGAGGT
>NZ_JBWZET010000348.1:0-5265 GCF_056722145.1 Rhizomicrobium sp.
GCGACAGCGCGATGGCCTTGTCGTAGTCGGCCACGGCGCGAGCGAGCAGACCGGCCCGGGCATAGGCCCAGCCGCGGTTGTTGTAGAGTTCGTCGTCATCCGGCACGAGCGCGATGGCATGGTCGTAATCGGTGATGGCCTCCGCTTCGCGCCCGACGGTATCGCGGATATCGGCGCGGTTACGCCAGGCGTCGGCGAAATCGGGCCTCAGGGCGACGGCGCGGTCGAGATCGGCAAGCGCGAGGTCGTAGGTTCTGGTGCTGTTGTAGACGAGGGCGCGCCTCAGCAGCATCAGCGGGCGTTGCGGATAGCTGGGATCGTCGATCAGGACGGTGCAGGCGGCAATCTGTTCGTCGCGACTGATGCCGTCGCCGCCGCGGCAGACCAGTTTGGTGGCGCCCGTGACCGGCGGAGCGGGAACGAAATGCGCGGCCGTTATGATGCACGCCGCCGCCATCCCCCACCAAAGATACGCCCGCATCACGACCCCCGCCGAAGCCTGAAGGCTAGCACAACCGGGTCAATCCGTCGCTCTGGTCCGCTGCGGCTCAGTCGACGTCGTCGCCTTCGAGCACATGCAGGCGCCGTACGGTTAACTGGTCGATCTCCGCCCGCTTGAGATGGAGATGGCCGACGGCGATGCGGCCGATGGCGAGGCGAGCAATGGCGAGCGCGCCGATCGAAATAGCGCCCAGCATGACCGCGCCGACAAGCGCAAAGCCGATGGGCGACAGCCCGATGGGAAGTGCCGCAACGGCACCGATTCTCTTGGGTTCGTTGTCCATGCCTAAGGAAGTGGTTTGACGCCGTCGTGTTCCACGACAACACCATACGCCGCGAGTTTCCCCTCCGACGTCAGCACCGCGTAAAGCGACACCGCCTTGCCGGTCGCCAGCCAGCTCGGATCGCCCACGACCCAGGCCATCACCGGTGTCGCCGGCGTCACCAAGACTTCCGCATCGCCAGTGCAGCCGCCCTTGCCGGGGGCGGGGGCGTGCCCGCTGCAGATGCCGAGCGGATTGGCGGCGGCGGCGTGGAAGGAGAGCTTCAGCGTGCCGCCCTTGCCTTTGACCGTGGTCGCCGCCTCGGTGACGGTGCCGTTGATGCGGGTCTCGGTCGTCTTGTCGCTGGGGTACAGGCCCTCGCCGAGGCCGCGCAGCGGTTCGGGGAAGTCGCGCACTTCCTTGGCCTTCAGCTTGCCGTCCTTGCCGACTACCGCGGTGAGGGCGACGAAGTCGTTCTGCTGAATGGTGTTGAAGCTGCTGCGCTTGTTGGCGATCACCTTGGCATCGGGAACGAGCTGGATGGCGATGGTTTCGCCTTTGTTCGTGATCACCGTCAGGGTCGGCGCGGCGAAGGCGGTGATGGTGCCGGTGATGCGCTGCGGCGGTGGCGGGCCCGGAGGTGTTGCCGGAGTGGTCTCGGCGATTGCGGGCACGATCAGGGCCGCAGCGAAAAGAGCGGACAAGGCCAGGCGCATCAACTCCCCCTCCCTCGAAGCAGCCGGGACGGTGCGCGCAACCGCCGGAATGTTCAAGTCGGGCGCCCGAACGAGGTCAAGGCTTCCTGAATTCCAGCACGAACTGGTCGGTGTGGCCGCGGATGGCGGGATCGAATACCGCCTTGCTGTGATCGTCGGCCGGATTGCGCAAGGAATCGTTGGCGCCGACGAACACGAACCCCGCCGCAGTGACTTCCGCCTTCACCGTCGCCTCGTCGATGCGGTGGAGCGTGCTGGTGTCGCGACTGCCCGAACCCGGCGCCGCCGCATGATCGAGCACGATGTAATGCCCGCCCCGCTTCAGCGCCGCGAACGCCGCCTTGTTGAACGCCGCGGTGTCGGCGCCGCCGCCGTTCTTGAGATCGTGATAGTTCTGCGACGTCCAGATCAGGTCGAGCTTTTCCGGCACCGTCAGCGCATTCACGCTCGCCCGCACCACCGTGACATTGGGATAGGCGGCGGCCACCGCATTGGCGGGCGGCTCCTTGCCTTTCAGATAGGAGTCGAACTCGGTCGGCTGATAGGCATAGACGTGACCGTTGACGCCGACGGCGGCGGCGAACAGGCGGGTGAAATAGCCGCCGCCCGGGATCAGATCCATCACCTTCATGCCCGGCTTGACGGCGGCAAACGCGAGCATATCGGCGGGCTTGCGGGCGGCATCGCGCGCCTTGTCGGCATCGGGTCGGCGGCTGTCGCTGATCGCAGCGGCATAATCGGTCGGTGCGGCCATCGCCGGAAAGGCCAGGGCGAGCGAAACAGCGAACCACCAGTTGCGCGTCATCTTATCTCTCCTGTCGGGTGCTAAGATATGGCACGAATAACGGCGAGCGCGCGAGTATTCATGACCGACCCCGACCTTACGGCAGCTCTCGAGACCATGCGGCTGACGCCGGTGCAGGCGGTCGAGCCGTTGGCGGGCGGGATTTCCTGCGACGTCTACAAGGTCACCACCGCCGATCGTACACTCGTCGTCAAACGGGCGCTGCCCAAGCTTCGCGTCGCTGCCGACTGGCGGGCGCCGGCCGAGCGCAGCCATGCCGAAGTCGCCTGGATGCGGCTGGTCGGCGGCATCGATCCGGCCTGGGTGCCGCAGATTTTCGGTGAGGACCGCGCCCATCACATCTTCGCGATGGAATACTTCCCGCCCGAGACCCATCCGGTGTGGAAGAGCGAACTGGCGGCCGGACACGCCGATCCCGCATTCGCCGCCGCGGTCGGAACGGCGCTGGCCCGCATTCACGGCGAGACCGCCGGTCGTGACGACTTCGCCCGGGCTTTTGCCAACACGGTGCAGTTCCGTGCCCTCCGGGTCGACGCTTACCTCCTCTACACCGCGGCGCACCATGCCGACGTGGCGCCGGCGATCCGGGGGATGGCGAAGAACCTTGCGGCCGCCCGCATCGCCCTGATGCATGGCGACGTCAGCCCCAAGAACATCCTTTCCGGTCCCGAGGGTCCGGTGTTTCTCGATGCCGAGACCTGCTGCTACGGCGATCCGGCGTTCGATCTCGCGTTCTGTCTCAATCATCTCCTGCTCAAGGCGGTGTGGCACCGCGAATTCGCTGCTGCGTATGCCGTGTCGTTTGCGGCGCTGGTGGAGGCCTATTTCGACGGCGTTCATTGGGAGCCGCGCCACGGGCTCGAGCGGCGCACCGCCGGATTGCTCGCCGCCTTCCTGCTGGCGCGGATCGACGGCAAGTCGCCGGTGGAATATCTCGGCGACGCCGACAGAATATTCGTGCGTGCACTGGCCAAGGACTTCCTCCGCGACGGGCCCCATAGCCTCCTCTCGATGCAGGAGCGCTGGACAGAGGCGCTGGCGTCCCCTCAAATGTAGCCCGCACCAAGCGCGGCGGGCGGGATGAGCATATTCGGACGTTTGAAGTCGATCGACAGCGTCCACGACAACCCGGGCGGCGAGCGTCTCAAGCGCACCCTGTCCTGGCCCCATCTCGTCGCGCTCGGCGTCGGCGGCATCGTCGGCACCGGCATCTACACCCTGATCGGGCAGGCGGCGGGGCTGGCCGGGCCCGGCATGATCGTCTCGTTCCTGATCGCCGGCGTGGTGTCGGCGTGTGCCGCGCTCGCTTATGCCGAGATGGCGACGATGATGCCGGCAGCGGGCAGCGCCTATACCTATTCCTATGTCGTCATGGGCGAGCCGGTCGCCTGGTGCGTCGGCTGGAGCCTGATCCTCGAATACACCGTGGTGTGCGCCGCGGTGGCGGTGGGCTGGTCGGCCTATGCCGCCGGCTTCATGGCGTGGCTGCACCTGCCGCTGCCGCATGCCTTCGTCGCCGGGCCGGTAGCGGGCGGCATCGTCAATCTGCCGGCGGTCGGCATTTCGCTGGCGGTCGCGGCGCTGTTGGCGGCCGGTACGCGCGAAAGCGCCACCGTCAATTTCGTTCTCGTCATCATCAAGCTGTTGGCCTTGGCGGCGTTCGTGACGCTCGTCCTGCCGGCCTTCGACGCCAAGCATTTCACGCCCTTCCTGCCCTACGGCGTCTCGTCGCTGACGGCCGATGGCGCCAAGCTCGGCGTGCTGCCGGCGGCGTCGCTGATCTTCTTTGCCTTCTACGGCTTCGACACCATTTCCACCGCGGCGGAGGAGGCCAAGCGCCCGGGCCGCGATCTCTCCATCGGCATCGTCGGCTCGATGCTGCTCTGTACCGCGATCTACATCGCCGTGGCGGTGGCGGCGATCGGCGCCGTGCCGACGGCGAGTTTCGCGACCAGCGCCGAGCCGCTGGCGCTGATCCTGCGCAACCTCGGCCGCTCCGGCTGGTCGGCGGTGATCGGCGGCGCCGCGGTGCTCGCCTTTCCGACCGTGATCATGGTCTTCATGTACGGCCAGAGCCGCATCTTCTTCGTGATGGCGCGCGACCGGCTGTTGCCCGGCGGCCTCGCCAAGGTGAGCGCCAAGACCGGCACGCCGATCGCGGTGACGATCTTCACCGGCGTCGTCGCTGCGGTGATCGCGGGGCTGGCGCCGTTGAAGCTGATTGCCGAGCTGGCCAATTCCGGCACGCTGTGCGCCTTCGTGGCGGTGTCGCTGGCGATGCTGATCTTCCGCCGCAAGGACCCGGCCCGCCCGCGCGTGTTCCGGACGCCGCTCGCCTGGCTGGTCGGGCCGCTGGCGATCCTCGGCTGCGCCTATCTGTTCTGGAACCTGCCGGGCCTGACCCAACGCCTGTTCCTGATCTGGAACGGCATCGGCATCGCGGTGTACGCGCTCTACGGCGTGCGCAAGAGCCGGCTGGCATCATAACGGCCCAGTGCAAAAATCGAAAAACGCGAATTCAAATCCGGCTAAGCCGCGGGAGCGCCGCAACAATCGCCTTGCTGCGCCAAACGCTGCGCACTGGTTTTTGCAACGGCGGTGCAGGACAAACTGCCGGAATCGAATTCGAATCGTTCCAGATTATGTTTGTATGCAAACGCAACTGCGTTTCAGTATGAACCATCGCGGTCAAACAGCACTATGGATGTAGGTGCGGACGGCGCAGGTTCAAGAGGGCGGAATGACTGGAGTGATACCGAAACTTGCCATTCGAACTACTTCCTACTTGCGCCAGATTCGGACCTTCACCTCGCCCCCGAGTTCGGGGGAGAGGTTGGCGAGCGCTTTAGCGCTCGACGGGTGAGGGGGCCGTCAACGCGCGCCAGATGCCTTCGAGTACCGCATCCGGGTTACGCAGAAATTCGTCGTTCCAGACGCGATGCACGCGAAAGCCGCGCGCTTGCAGATAAGCCGTTCGCTC
>NZ_JBWZET010000349.1:0-18411 GCF_056722145.1 Rhizomicrobium sp.
GATCACCGAAGCCGAGCAGGCCGAAGCCATCATCGGCACCGGCGATGCCGACCTCGTCGCCGTGGCGCGCGTGATGCTCTACGACCCGCGCTGGCCCTGGCACGCCGCCGCCGCCCTCGGCGCCCATGTGAAGGCCGCCCCGCAGTATTTGCGCAGCGCCCCGCACAGCGCGCCGGATTTGTTCAAGGTGTGAGTAATGGGGTAATGGGGTCAGAGTGGATTTTCCGACCGTCATGGCGAGCGAAGCAGGCGATCGAGAAATCCACTCTGACCCCATTTCGCGCATGCTCCCCCAATTCCCCTGCCAGCATACATAACCAGGCAGGAGATCACCGGCTCGGGAGGTTCGGGCCGAGACCGGGCGGGCGGTGCAAAATCATCGCGCCCCCTTGAAAGCACGCCGGTCGTGCTTACCTCTTTATTGTTGTTTGACCGCGACGGATCGTTTTTTGCGCAATGAGATGCAGTTGCGCTTGCATACAGACGCAGCCTGGAACGATTCGAATTTGAATCCGGCAGGTGGCTTCCGGCCAGCAAGGCGTTTGTTGAGGGCGCAGCGGCACTTAGCAATATTTGAATTCACATTTTCCGATTTTTGCAGCCGCGCGCGTGCTTCGCCGCCCCAGGCATCGCAGATACCCCCTGCCGTCTTGCGCAGCGAGCTCCTCGGCATGACGAGGATGGGCTTGCGCCGATGCGGACTTGCTATTCCCGGAACGGCGCCACGGTGGCGCGGCCGGCGGTGGCGAGGATTTCGCTCACCAGTTCGAGCGGGCGCTTGTCGATCTCACAGGCGCCGCGCCGGATCAGGTCGGCGAAGCGGGTGTAGAGCGCGGCGTATTCCTCAGCCTGGGTGCCAAGCTCGACAATGGTGCCGTCGCCGCCGCCAGGCCACGCCAGCGTCAGGATGCCCTCATCGGTCTCGAATTCGATGGTGCGGGTCTGGTCACTGGCGTGGCGGAAATCGAATTCGGCATCGATCAGCGCGCCGCGTTCGGTACTGAGCGCCACCGCCGCGGCGATCGGGCTGACGCAATTCTCCGGCACCAGCAGATGGGCGGAATCGAGCGCCATCGGTTCATTCAGTACGCGGATCAATATGGAAAGGGCATTGATGCCAGCATCGAGCACGCCGAAGCCGCCGTCCTGCCAGATCCACGCCTGTCCCGGATGCCATTGGCGGACGTCTTCCTTCCACACCACGCGAGCCCGCCTGAGCGTGCGCGACGCCATCCAGTCGGCCGCCTTGCCGACCGCGGCGCTCTCGCAGGCATGCCAGGTCTGGAACAGGGTGCGGCCGGTGTTGGCGGCGAGCTGGGCGAGTTCGTCGAATTCGGCGATGGTCGGGCACGGCGGTTTTTCGAGCAGCACATGCTTGCCGGCCAAGAGCGCCAGACGGGCGGCGGCGAAATGGGCCTGCGGCGGCGTGCAGATGGCGACGGCGTCAAGCGCGGGCGCGCCGGCCAGCATGGCTTCGACGCTGGCGAACGACGGCACATCGGCGAGGGTGGCCTTGGCACTGGCGCAGGCCGCAAGCGTGAACGCACCATTGGCCTTGAGCGCCGGAACATGCTCTTCCAGCGCAATCTTGCCGAGGCCAACAATGCCAACGCGAATGGGCACTCAGAACTCCGTGACGCGGCCCGGCTAACGGCCGCGGGGCTTGCGCGATTCGGACGGGTTATCCGAATCCGCCCGGTTGATCAGCTCCAGCGCCTCCTGGATCAGCACCCGGGTCGCCTCCTCGGCGCCGCGCGCGTCACCCGCCAGGATGGC
The DNA here is from genome assembly GCF_056722145.1 of Rhizomicrobium sp. Classification (NCBI taxonomy): domain Bacteria; kingdom Pseudomonadati; phylum Pseudomonadota; class Alphaproteobacteria; order Micropepsales; family Micropepsaceae; genus Rhizomicrobium; species Rhizomicrobium sp. Next base: position 1,777 of record NZ_JBWZET010000349.1, read on the forward strand.
ATCGGCAATCTTCTTGTGGTCCGGCACGCTGGCGCGGCGCACCCCCTTGTAGCGGTTCTGCATCCGGATCGAAATGCGCAGCGCCGACTCCGTCACGCCGGAAAGCTGCGAATAAAAGCGATTGCCGCTGGCGCGCAACACCGCGAGATGGAAGGCGATGTCGGACGGCAGCGGATCGTCTTCGTCGCGGTCGGCCTGGGCCATCGCTTCGATGGCGATGCGGATGGCCTCTTTCAGATCGGGCGTCGCCACAACCGCCGCCAGCGCCGCCGCCTTGGGTTCGACCGCAAGGCGTACCTGAGCGAACTCGCGCAGCAGGGCATAGGAGGGTTTGCGTTCGAGCAGCCAGCGCAGCACATCGGGATCGAGCAGGTTCCAGGAGTCTTCCGGCTGCACCCAGGTGCCCTGACGCGGGCGGGCGCTGAGCAGGCCTTTGGCCGTCAGCATCTTCACCGCCTCGCGCAACACGCTGCGGCTGGCGCCGTACTGCTTGCACAAGTCCGCTTCGATCGGGAACGGATTCTTGTTGGAATACGTGCCCGAAACGATCGCCACGCCGAGGGCCTGGACGATTCGATAGGTCAGATTTTGGCCGTCGCTGCGCGCCACGTGCCGTTACCCCTCGCGTCCTGCTGCTGCGGGCCAAGCGTCGATTTGGAAACGACTTTCCTTGAGCCCCCGGACGCCGACATTGTACACGAAGAGGTCGCCCGCGCCAGATTCCACATCGTTTAAGCCGCAGCGCGCGCTGGTCACGAACAACAAATCGAGATCGGGCCCGCCGAACGCGACGCAAGTCGGCTGTGTTACCGGTACCTCGACAACGCAATCAATGCGCCCGTCCGGCGCGTAGCGGATCACGCAGCCGCCGCCCCATTGCGCGCTCCACAGATAGCCTTCGGCGTCGATCGTAGCGCCATCCGGACAGGCTTCGCAGCGAGCGAACTCCCGGCGCTCCGACAACTGGCCGTTCACGACCGCGAAACGCCAGATCGTCTTTTCGCGCGAGTCCGCGAAGTAGCAGAGCGTTCCGTCCGGGCTCCAGGCGAGGCCGTTGGCGATGCCGATGGCGCTGAGATGGGTCTTCACGCCGCCATCGAGACAATAGAGTCGGGCTTCAGCAGGCCTTTGCCGGTCTTCCACCATGCTGCCGACCCAGAAGCGTCCTGCCCGGTCGACGCGCCCGTCATTCAGCCGCACGCCGGGCTTCAGTCCCTCGGGACGAATCCATTCGCTCACCGTCCCGCGCGCGGGATCGAACAGGGCGAGACCGCAATCGAACGCGGCAACGAGGTCAGAGCGGCCAGCGATCATCCCGAACGAGGCCAGCCGGTGCGGTACGGGGATTTTTTCGAGCGCGCGGCGCCGCCAATCGAGGCGGTACAGCACCCGCCCCTCGATGTCGGTCCACCACACCGCCTCCGCGATTTCGTCCCACAAGACGCACTCGCCGAGTTCGTTGGCGACCTCGATCCGTTGGCGGGGCTTCATCACAGGACACCAGAAACTGGAAAGGGAAAACCGAGGCGTTGCACACTGTTCCGGCAAGTATCGCATGGCCTTCGAGCCGCGGTCGACGCCGTTTGGCGCTCAGGAACAATCCGCCACGGGCCATTATTTGCCATATTACGTCTGGAGGCGATGTCCAGCGCTGTCAGCAACGGTGCCGCCGGCGACAATCGCAGGGCCAAACCTGCAGCCGCTTGGTTTGGAGGCTTTGAACGCCGCCGCGTTGCACGGCAGGCACACTTGCGGCGTGATAACGCTACCTCAATTACGCCGTGTTGGTGTCTGGCCAATTTGTATTATAAATAGGATTATAAAATCGGAGTCTCATCTGAGACTCTACACATTCGGGGAGGGCTAATCGTGAAATCGCTTCAACGTGCGTTCCTGTGCGGCGCCAGTGTGGCCGCGTTCATTCTTCCTGCCATGGCGCAGGAAGCGCTCGAAACCGTGACCGTCACCGGCTTCCGCACCAGCTTGCGCGACTCGCTGGACATGAAGCAGAAGGCGGCGCTGATCACGGAAAACATCTCGACCAAGGATATCGGCGAGCTTCCCGACATCACCATCGGCGAAGAACTGAACCGCCTGCCCGGCGTCAACACCCAGCGCGATCGCGGCAACGCCAGCCAAGTTGCCATCCGCGGCCTCGGGCCCCGCTTCGTGTTCGGTCTCGTCAACGGCCGCGAAGTGGCCTCGTCGGAGCCGACCCAGAACGTTCGTTATGAATCCTATCCGTCGGAAATCCTTTCCGGCGCGCAGGTCTACAAGACCCAGGACGCAGCCCTGATCGGCGGCGGCATTGCGGCGACCATCGACATCCGCACCACCGCGCCGCTCGACTACAACGGCCCCACCTTCCAGATGCGCTTCGGCCCCTCCTACAACACCGAAGCGGCCAAGCTGCCGCATTACGATCCGCTCGGCTTCCGCGGTTCGATCGGCGTCAATTATCACCTCAGCGACAACTTCGCGTTCTCGCTCGCCGGTTCCGTCCAGCGCGAGAAGAACGGCTATCCGAACCTGTCGTTCTGGACCGAGAACACCAACCAGCCCGATACCGGCTGGGGCGATCCGGCCAATCTTACCGGCCATGATCCGACCAAGGTCGTGACCATGCCCGACGGCTCGCTGGCGCTGACCGGCGGCAATCCGGCTCCGTGGGGGGCGCAAACCGAAGTGAAATTCCTGCAGCAGGACCGCTACGGCCTTGCCGGCGCCGCCGAATGGAAGGTCAACAACAATCTCGTCATCAAGGCCGACGGCCTGTTGTCGACCTATGTCATCTCGGAAAACCAGTCGCAGCAGTGGTACGATCCCGACGGCAAGGCGTGGAACGCCGGCAATTGGGTGGACTGCGGTACGGAGACCGGCACCATCTACACAGCCTGCCAAGACTCCAACTACAAATACGGCAACAATGGCATACCCGGCGTTGCGGCGGGCGGCGGCGCCTCCTGGTGGTACACCACGCCGGGTTCGAGCTTCGCCGTCGACAGCATGGGCCATGTCGTCCGCGCCAAGCTCAACGTCGGCGGCACCGACGGCGTCGTCAACTGGGATACGATCAACATCCAGAACAACATCGCCCACTATTGGCAGCGCCAGACGCTGATCGTCGCCGGCCTCAACTTTGCCTACACCGCCGGTCCGTGGTCGGCCAAGCTGGACCTGTCGCATTCGCAGGCCTGGCGCAACAACCAGTGGCTCGACATCCAGACCACGACGCAGGCTGCGGCCACCATGGGCTTCAACATGGAACGCGGCACCCAGCCCTACGTGACGTCGAGCTGGGATCCGGCCAAACCCGCCAACAACACCAACGCCTGGGCATCGCAGGATGCCGGCCCCGAAGAAACCCGCGACCACGTCTCGGCCCTGGCCGGCGACATCGCACGCGATTTCGAAGGCTCGTTCATTTCCAAGATCAGCGCCGGCATGCGCTGGTCGACCCGCGCCAAGACGCATCACAAATGGGATTATCTGATCTCGCTGCCGAGCGTGACCGTCCCCGCCTCCGCGCTTCAATCCTTCACGCTCGACGATCTCAGCGTCCCGAACCAGCTGTGGGGCAACTGGAAGACGCTTGCTCCGCTGGTGTTCGGCAACATGGCCAACACCATGCCGGCCGAACTCGGCGGCTCGACGGGCGACAAGGCCGACGTCAACTGGACCATCGCCAACCCGCAAGGCGCCAATTCGGCCTCGGGCTGGAAGAACCTGGCGCTTGACTGGAAGGTGCAGGAAACCAGCTGGTCGGGCTATCTGAAGGCCGAATTCGACCACGACGTCGGCGGCATTCCGATGCAGGGCGGCCTTGGCGTGCGCATCGAAGACCTCAAGACCACCAGCTCCGGCTGGGCGGCCAATTCCTCGAACGTGCTGTCGCGCATCGCGATCGGCAACCACTACACCGACGCGCTGCCGAGCCTCTACGTCAATGCCCACGTCGCCGACGACCAGGTCGTGCGCTTCGGCGCCTCGATGGCGGTATCGCGGCCGCCGCTGGATACCCTCAACACCGGCTATTCGCTCACCACCACCACGGTCGGCGGCCAGCCGCCGGCAGGTTCGGGCGGCAATCCCAAGCTGAAGCCGTTCCGCGCCTCCAACCTCGACCTCGACTACGAGTGGTTCTTCCACGAAGAGTCGATGGTGTCGGTTGCCGGCTACTACAAGCACATCATGAATTACATCGGGAACGGCATCACTCCGATGACCTTCGGCGGCACCACTTATGCCGTCAACGCGCCGGTCAACGGCAAGGGCGGCGACCTCTACGGCCTCGAAATGGTGTTCCAGTCGCGGTTCTATTTCCTGCCCGGCTTCCTGTCGGACTTCGGCGTCTATGCCAACGCCTCGTTCGTGGATTCCAACATCAAGGAATTCCATCCGATCCTGAACCCGTACTCGATGGCCGGCCTCGCCCACAATTCGGACGAAGTCGATCTGTGGTACTCCAAGGGCGGCATCGAAGCGCGGCTCGCCATGAAGCACCACGGCGCCTTCACCATGATCCCGGGCTGGGATTCGGGCCAGCTCGATACCATCGACCCGGAAACCACCATCGACTTCACCACGGCCTATCAGTGGGACGAAAACATCGGTCTCCGCTTCGAGGCACTGAACCTCACCAACCAGGTCTCGCGCTATTCCGGCGCGCGGCAGGGCGATGCAGCGCTGCGCGGCTCGAACGATCCGAACGATCTGGCCGGCTATTCGATCTTCGGCCGGACGTTCATGATCGAAGTTTCCTACAAGCAGTAACCGCGGGGCGGGTCAAAGGCCCGCCCCACCCTCTCCTGAACCTCACAGAAATGACGCGGCGCTTTCACCGGCGCCGCTTTTTTCTTGGCCGCATGGCAATGCAATTGAATTGCCGTAACATTTATCATATAAATACCTGCGCGCGCAGAAGAACCGATTTCGGCGCACTTTTTCGGGAGGAATATGAAATGAAGATCCGAGCCGCCCTGTGGGCAAGTGCTTTCCTTTTTTCCGTTCCCGCTGCGGCCGGTGATCTGCTGTTCGGTGCCGATCTTTCGTTTGCCAACGAGATGAACGATTGCGGCGTCGTCTATCGCGAGAATTCCAAACCGGTCGATCTTTATGCCCTGTTCCACGAGCACGGCGCCAATGTCGCGCGGGTGCGGCTATGGACCGACGGCAACACGACGCATTACTCCGATCTCGCCGATGTGACCCGCAGCCTGAAGCGCGCCAAGGCGCTCGGCATGACAACCCTGCTCGACTTTCACTATTCCGATTGGTGGGCCGATGGCGGCAAGCAGATCATCCCCGCCGCCTGGGCCAGGATAGACGATCCGCAGAAGCTCGCCGATACGCTCTATCACTACACCTACGACAAGCTGATCGCGCTCGATAAAGCCGGCGTGATGCCGGACATGGTGCAGCCCGGCAACGAGATCAATCACGAGATTTTGGACAAGGCGGCGTGGAAGACCGGCGCCATCAACTGGCAGCGCAATGCGCTTCTGCTCAACGCCGCCATTCGGGCGATCCGCGACGCCGAGAAGAAGACCGGCAAGCACCTGAAGGTGATGATCCAGATCGCCCAGCCCGAGAACAATCTGCCGTGGTATGCGGCGGCGACCAGAGCCGGCGTCACCGATTTCGACATGATCGGCATCAGCTACTATCCGAAATGGTCGACCAATTCGCTGCGCGGCCTTGGCCGCACCATCAACATGCTGCGTAACACCTATCCCGGCAAGGATGTGCTGGTTGTCGAAACCGCGTATCCGTTTACGAACCGCGCCAACGCCGAAGCGACCGCACTCGCCAACGACAATGCCACGCCGGGCTATCCGGCGACACCGCAAGGCCAGAAGGATTTCCTGATCGATCTCGGCCAGACGGTGATCGCCAACGGCGGCGTCGGCGTTTTCACCTGGGCGCCCGATTGGGTGCCGCAACTGTGCCGCGGCGCCAAACATGACGTCGACTGGGCCTCGATGACCTTCTTCGACAACACCGGCAACGTCCTGCCGGCGATCGATCACATGCGTGCGGCGAACTACCAGCGGCCGGTGACCGTGACGGTGCGGGTCCACGGCGCGACGCCCGGCAGCTATCGTTTATGGAGCGATTTCTTCGGTGATCCGGATGGCACGTCATTCCCGATGACGGTGGAGGGAAACGATCTCGTCTATCGCACCACCTTGATGCCGGGCACGCCGTTGCGGTTCCAGGTGTATGGTGACTTGGCGATGCAGAAGCCGCTGATCGCCGCCAAGGACGGCGTCGTGACCGGAACAGTCGGACGTGCCGACGCGGTATTGGAATATTCTCTGGCAAAGTGATCGAACCATGACCATGCGCACCCTCGCCGCCGCGTTGCTGCTGCTGAGCGTTCCGGCCGGCGCCGGCGATTTCGTCTACGGCGCCGACCTGTCGTTCGCCAACGAGATGAACGATTGCGGCGCGGTGTATAAGGACGGCGGCAAGCCGGGCGACGTCTATGCCATCATGAAGGCGCATGGCACCAACGTCGTGCGCCTTCGGCTGTGGAACGATCCCGACTGGACCAAGTACGGTACCCTCGACGACGTCAAACGCTCGATCGCCCGCGCCAAAGCGAACGGCATGAAGGTGCTGCTCGATTTTCACTACTCCGACGACTGGGCCGATGGTGACAAGCAAATCGTCCCGCGCGCCTGGGCGAAACTCGACGATGCCGCCCTGGCCAAGGCTGTTTATAGCTTCACCCGCGACACGCTGGCGACGCTGAAGGCAGCGGGTCTGGGGCCGGATTACGTCCAGGTCGGCAACGAGACCAATGGCGAGGTCATGGTGCCGGCGGCGACAAAAGCGCCAATCAACTGGACCCGCAATGCGCTGCTGCTCAAGGCCGGCATCAAGGCGGTGCGCGACAGCGATCCCGCGATCAAGGTGATGCTACACATCGCCCAGCCGGAAAACGTCGAGCCGTGGTTCGAGTCGGCCACCGCGGCGGGCGTGACCGATTTCGACCTGATCGGCATCAGCTATTATTCGAAGTGGTCGAAATATACGCTGGCCGGGCTCGGCGGCGTCATCAACCGGCTGCGCTATCGCTATCCGCACGCCGGCGTTTGGGTGGTGGAAACCGCTTATGCCTGGACCAGCGCCTCGGCCGACACGTCGAACAACCTCTTGGGCGAGGATTCCGCCCTGCCAGGCTATCGCGTCACCAAAGACGGGCAAAAGCAGTTTCTCGTCGATCTGACCCAGACCATTCTCGCCAATGGCGGCGAAGGTCTCGTCTATTGGGCGCCCGACTGGGTGTCCACGCAATGCCGGACGCGCTGGGGCCGCGGGTCAAACTGGGAAAACGCGACGCTGTTCGATTTCGGCGGCGACGCCCTGCCGGCAATCGATTATCCGCACGCGGTGTATACCCAGCCGGTCACCGTAACCTTCCGCTTCCGCGGCGTGACGCCGGGACAGGCGTATTATCTCTGGGGCGATTTCCTCGGCGCCAAAACCTTTGCGGTGCGGTTGCCGGCCGATGGCGTATTCACCACCACCATGATGCCGGGCGCAAAAATCCGCTTCCAGGTGTTCGATAATCTGTCGCTGCGCACCAAGCTTCTGACCGGCGTGCGTGTCGTCAACGGCTTCGCCGCCGAGACCGTGCCGGCAAACGGCGCGGCCTTCGACTACGACCTCGCCAAGCCGCAGTGATCAGGCGACCGGCCTGAGCTTTGCCGGCCTGGCGGAAAGCAGCAGCGTTGCCGATTTGAGACCGGGCGATGTCGCTTCCACGCGCACCTCGCCCGGCGTCTTCTTCGCCTGCACGATCGCGGCGCACAGGCCATTGAACGCGGCACGCTCATTGGCGTGATCGGCTTCATGGCTGCGCGGATCGCCGTTGCCGACGCCGATCAGCGTGCCGCCCGTCACCCTGAATGAGACAAGATTGTTCGCATTCGGAACCATACGACCCTCGACATCGGCGATTTCAACCGTCACCACCGCCGCATCTTCGCCATCGCCATTGAGGAAGGCGCGATCGGTCGCGAGCAGGATTTGCGCCGGCGTGCCGACAGTTTCGCGCTTGTCGGTGAGGATCAGCTTGCCATCCTTGTAGCCGCGTGCTTCCAGCGTGCCGGGCGTGAACACAACATCCCATTCGACATGGCTGAGCGGCGCCATCTTACGGCTGCCAAGGCTTTGGCCGTTGAGAAACAGCTCGATGGTGTCGAGATTCGAATGGCACCAGACGTTGATCTTGTCGCCCGGCGTCCAGTTCCAATGCGGCAGCAGGTGCAGCACCGGCTCGGTGCCCCACCACGCCTTGTAATACCAGGCGTTGTCCTTCCAGAAGCCGCAGCTATCGAGAATGCCGAATTGCGATGCCACGTTCGGCCAGACATTGAACGGTGTCGGCTCGCCGCGATAATCGAATCCGGTCCATACGAAACCGCCGGCGATGCGCGGATCTGGTATCACCACCTGCATCCAGGCTTCGGCGCTGGAAGCCCACCACGGAAATTCCGTGTCGTAGGCGACGCAATAGCCGCTCGCCTTGTCACGCGAATAGACGCCGCGCGTTCCAACGGTCGAACCGGTTTCGGTGCCGACAACCATGCTGGCCGGCGACGCGGCGAGAAAGCCGGGAATTTTCGGCGTGCGGTAATTGGCGCCGATCACGTCCAGCACCGGCCCGATGCCGTTGGGCCAAGCGTCGGGATTGTCGACGGCGGCGGTGATAAGGCGGGTCGGGTCGAGCTCGCGACAGTGCCGTTTCATCACCGACGCGATGCGGGCGCCGCGCTCGGTCGGCTGCTGCGGTTCCTCGTTGCCGATCGACCAGAGAATGACGCACGGGTGGTTGCGGTCGCGGCGGATCATCGCTTCGAGATCGGCCATGCTTTCCGCGTCGGACGACATGCGGCGGGTTTCGTCGATCACCAGCATGCCGAGGCGGTCGCAGGCGTCGAGCAGTTCGGGCGTCGGTGGATTGTGCGAAGTGCGGTAGGCGTTGCAGCCGAAGCCCTTCAGCCGCGCAATGCGCCAATCCTGCAGCGCATCGGGCAGCGCTGCGCCGACTCCAGCGTGATCCTGATGATTGCAGGTGCCGTTCAGCTTCACCGGCTTGCCGTTGAGCAAAAATCCCTTGGCTGGATCGAATCCGATCGTGCGCACGCCGAACGGTGTCACCACGTCGTCCAGGACCGTGTCGGCGACGATCTGCGTGACGACGTGATAGAGCGCCGGCGTCTCGAGTGACCACAGCTTCGGAGCGGCGAGGCTGGCGGCCTGCGTGACCGTGCGGGATTCACCGGCGCCGAGATTGAGTTCGGCCGTCTTGACGCTGGCGACCAGGCGCCCGTCGGGATCGAACACGTTCGACACCACGCGCGCCTTCATCGCGGGCCCTTCGTTGACGAGATCGGTGGCGATCGCCAGCGCGGCGGATTTTCCCGATACGGATGGTTTCACCCATACGCCCCAGGGCGCAACGTGCAGCTTGTTCTGCTTGATCAGCCAGACATGGCGATAGATGCCGGCGCCTTCGTAGAACCAGCCTTCGCCGAGCGAGGCATCGGCCCGCACCACCAGCACGTTCTTGCCGCCGTAGACGACGAAATCGCTGATGTCAACGGTGAACGAGCGATAGCCTGAGCCGCCGGTGGCGACAATGTAGCCGTTGACGATCACGGTCGCAGCGCGGAACACGCCATCGAACTGCAGCACGAGGCGACGGCCCTGGTCGGACGCCGGAATGTCGAACGTGCGGCGATACCAGCCGACGGAGGTCTGCGGATATTCACGACCGAGCGGCTTGAAGCCGTGCGCCGCGCGCGGGTCTTCCTCGTCGGGCTTGTAGGATTTCGTGCTGGGAACGAACGGCAAATCCACTGCCCAATCGTGCGGCAGGTTGACCCCGGTCCAGCCCTCTTCCTTGAAATCGGGATCAGCGCAGGTCGCAATGCCGGCGCCGGCCTTGGCGAAGGTGTGCTGGTTGGCGCCGAAACCAAAATCCCAGGTCGGATCGCTGGCGTGACCGAAATGGAATTTCCAACCGAAATCGAGCAGCAGCTTTTCGCGCACCGTACCCTCGGGACTCGCTGCAGCAACGGGCTTTCGATGAACCGACGGGCGGTGGGCCGCTCCGGCCGGAATTGTTGCAGCGGCCGTCATCACCGCGCCGGCTTTCATGGCGTCGCGTCGCGAAAGCGTCATCGAATATCCCCCGAAACCGGCGCGATGTCAGGGCTGAGCCGCCCGCGCCTTTGTTAGAACCGTGTCGACATACGTCTCGGTGCGGTGCCACGCGGCCGCCGAGGCGATCATCTCTTCGATGCCGCGATGCGGCGCCCAGCCGAGCACCGAACGGGCCTTGGAACTGTCGGCGATCAGCGTGGCAGGATCGCCGGCGCGGCGGGGCGCTTCGCCCGGCTTGAAGTCGGGCCGGCCCAAAGCGGTGCGCGTGGCGGCGATGATCTCGTTCACCGAATAGCCGTCGCCGCTGCCGAGGTTGAAGATGTTGGTCGCGCCGCCGCCGAGCAGGTATTGCAGCGCCAGCACATGCGCATCAGCGAGATCGAGAACATGGATATAATCACGCACCGCGGTGCCGTCGCGGGTCGGATAATCGGTGCCGAACAGCTTGAAGCCGCTCCTGAGGCCGAGCACGTCGAGGATCGCAGCCGGCGCATCGATCAGCGGCAGCACGAGGCGCGGGAGCAAATGCGTTTCGGGATAGTGGGTTTCGCCCAGGCCGGCTTTCGGCGCCGCGCCGGCGACGTTGAAATAGCGCAAAGCGACCGAGCGCACGCCAGAGATCGCGCGCATCGCCTGTTCGGCTTCGAGCTTGGACTGGCCGTAAGGATTGATCGGCTTTTGCGCCGTGGTTTCCTTGATTGGCACCTCTTCCGGCTCGCCGTACACCGCAGCCGTGGACGAGAACACGATATTGCCGACGCCGTGCTGCGCGATGGTCTCGAAGAAGATGCGGGCCTTGTCGCGGTTGTTGGCGAAATACATGTCGGGCTTCTGCACCGACTCGCCGACCTCGATGAAGGCCGCGAAATGCAGCGCCGCGACCGGCTTGAACTCCGCGCACACCGCCGCCACGAACGCGGCATCGCCGATATCGCCGTGCCGGAACGGGCCGGATTTTTCGCCAGCCCAGCGGTTGCCTTTGACGAGACTGTCGATAACGACCGGCGTATAACCTGCCGTCTTCAGGGTGTGGGCGACGTGGCTTCCGATATACCCGGCACCGCCGGAAACGAGGATCGCACCGTTCTCAGGCTGCATGTTCGGCTTCGGCTCCGGTCAGGGCGTAGGTGGAAATCAGGCTCGCGTTGGGATTTTCCTTGGCGACGAACGTCCACCACTTGACCGCCTGATCGTTCGGCACCAGCGCGATGATAGCACCGCCGAAACCGCCGCCGCAAAGCCGCGCCGCCCGGATGCCGTAACGAATGGACGACTCGACCAGCGCATCGATTTCTGGAATCGAGCACTCGAAATCGTCACGCTGCGAGATATGGCTCTGGGCGATCAATTCCGCCTGCCGCGCGGTGTCACCCTGTTCGAGGGCAGCGACCATTTCGAGCACGCGCAGATTTTCGGTGATGACATGGCGGGCGCGCCTGGCCACGACCGGACGCAGCGCATTGAGGCGGGGCAGATCGCCGTAGCCCAATTCCGCCAACACCGACACGCCGAGCTGGTCGCGCGCTTCGATGCATTCATTCATACGATCAATACGCTTTTTGTGGCTATCGCCCTTGGCGAGATCGTGCTGCTTGCCACAATTGACCAGCATCAGAACGACGTCTTCGGCCAGCGGCACGTTGCGGTATTCGAGCGTGCGGGTGTTGAGCAGCAGCGCCTGCCCGGGACGACCGATCGAGGACGCGAACTGATCCATCTTGCCGCACGGAACGCCGACGTAATCGTGTTCGGCCTCATAGGCGATCAGCGCAATCTCTTCGTCGGTCCATTTGGCGCCGGTCATGGCCTTGACCGCGCGCACGACCGACACGCACAGCGCGGCCGAACTGGAAATGCCGCAACCGATCGGCACATCGCTTTTCACCGACAGCGAAACGCCGGGCACCGCAATTTTGGTGGACGCGACGCGGAGGCAGCCAAGGATGTAATCGGTCCAGTGGCCGCCGCGGGCGGGCTCGTCGAGCGTGCGCGTGACCGGCTCGTTGGGATAGCGCTCGCTCACCGCCGTCATGCTGCCGGCAGGCCCTGTGGCTTCCATCGTCACGGTCGTGAAGAACGGCAGCGGCGTCGGCAGCACATGACCGCCATTGGGAGCATAATCGGTGTGCTCGCCGATGATGTTGGCGCGGGCCGGGGCCTTGGCGGTGAATATCGTCATGAACTAGACCTCAACATTTCTCAAATTCTGCGCCGCGGTTTCGGGCAGGATGTCGACCAGGAACGACCCGGCCCCAAGCTCGCAGCCGGCGATGAACTTCATCTTGTTCGGCGCCCTGAGCAGCGGCTGAAACTGGATGTGGAAGGGAAACACGTCCTCGAAGCCCTTGGGCGCGGCGTAGACCAGCATCACATAAGGACAGGTACGGCCGAAAAATGCGTCATAGGTGTTGGCAGCACGCGCCAGCAGCTCGGCGACATCGGTCACCTCTTCCGGCGAAAGGGCCGAGGGATCGGGGCGAAATCGCTTGGGCACGATCCACAGCTCGTAAGGAAATCGCGTGAACGGAGGCACCAGCAGCGAGGCATGCGGCGCATCGGCGACGATGTATTGCGGCAGCTTCGTCAGGCCGGCGAGATCGTAGCCTTCGCGGAACGTGGTCGCCATCGCGCCGATGATCGGCGGCAGATAGCCGAAGCCGTAAATCTGGCCGTGCGGATGATGCAGCGTCACGCCGGCTTCTTCGCCGCGGTTCTCGAACGGCATCACCGCCTGCATCGCGGGAATCTCGAGCAGCGCGCGGATGCGATCGCCCCAGACGCGCACCAACAGCTCGCGGCGTTCGCGCGGCAGCGACGCCATCGACGCCCTATGATCGGACGAATAGACGATCACCTCGCAATTGCCGATGGCTGCATCAACCGGCAGATCGAGACCGGGAATCGACTCGGGCTTCGGCGCGTTCTTCTGCAGGGACGAAAACCGGTTGTCGAACACCGCGATGGAAAAATCGCGCAGCGGCAGCTCACCGTCCTCGGCACCGGGACAGAACGGACAATCGTTTGCCGGCGGCTTATAGGTGCGTGACTGGCGGTGGGCCGAATACACCACCCACTCGCGGCGCAGCGGGTGCCAGCGGCGGTGCGAATACGACCGCACCTGATCGGGCTCGAGCCACGGCCAGGCTGGCTCGCCGTCAAACGCGCCGTAGAGATGCAGCGACCGCCCATCCGGCATCGGGAAAGTGGTACGATCGATTGCGCTCTGGTCTGACATCACTCCGGCCTGTTGTTATCGCACCCGGTGGCCCGGCGCGCGTCGGGGCATCAGTAAAGACGATTTTGGGATGTCTTTCCGACGCATTTCTTTGCTCGAATATTTATCATATAAATATTCGTATCGAGTCAAGCAGACCGGGCGCGCTTATCAGCCACAGTCGTTTATAAAGCGTCTGTTCCACCGGTTACCATCAGGAGTGTTTCTTCCATGCGGTATCGCCCCCTCGGCAACAGCGGTCTTACAGTCAGTGAAATCGGGCACGGCCTGTGGGGGATGGGAAGCTGGTCGGGCTCGGACGATGAGGCCAGCAGAGCCTCCCTCGCACGTTCGATGGCCGGCGGCTGCACCTTTTATGACAGCGCCTTTGTGTACGGCGAAGGGCGCAGCGATCGGCTGATCGGCGAAGTTGCAAAAGCTCATTCCAAGCACCCACTGGTGCTCGCGTCAAAGATTCCGCCAGCCGATTTTTCCTGGCCCAGCAAGCCGACCAACAAGCTGCACCAGATTTTTCCGCGCGCTCACGTCTTGGAGTACGCCGGGCGGATCGCGGAATCGTTCGGACGTCCGATCGACCTGTTGCAGTTTCATGTTTGGGAAGACACCTGGGCCAACGAAGGTGAATGGCAGGATACTGTTGCCGAATTGAAGCAAAGCGGCCAAATCCGGGCCTTCGGGCTCAGTCTCAACCGCTGGCAACCCGAGAACGGCCTCGCTGCCATCGCCACCGGCCTGATCGACAGTGTGCAGGTGATTTACAATGTTTTCGACCAGGCGCCCGAGGATCATCTGTTCCCGGCTTGCCGCGAGCATAACGTCGGCGTGATCGCGCGCGTGCCGCTGGATGAAGGCAGCCTCGGCGGCAAGATGACCGCCGACACGCGCTTCCCCGATGGAGACTGGCGGGCCCGCTACTTTAACCCAGACAATTTAGCTAAGACCTTGCCCCGTATCGCGGCACTGAAAGAGTTGCTGCCCGAGAGCATGACGCTTCCCGAACTGGCGCTGCGTTTCATCCTGAGCGAACCGACAGTCTCCACGGTCATCGTCGGCATGCGCCAACCTGCTCATGTCGACGCCAATCTCGCATTGTCCGACACGGAACCATTGCCAGCCGAACTGGTGAGCGCTCTGCGTGGTCATCGCTGGAACCGGCCGTAGGGCTTTCCGCGTTTCGCTCGTCTCACGCGTGCAAAGGCAGAACTTGCGAGCGGCTTCGCTGAGCGGTATATTTATCATATAAATATTAAGAGGCCTGCGAGAGGCTGTTCGGAGAATTGCCGATGGCGACTGACAAGCCGACGTATCGCAGTCAGGATGCCTATGGCCTCGCCGACCGCGACGGCTTCATTCATCGCAGCTGGATGAAGAGCGAGGGCCTGCCCGACGACGTCTTCGACGGGCGGCCGGTGATCGGCATCTGCAACACCTGGTCGGAACTGACACCCTGCAACGCACATCTGCGCGAGCTCGCCGACCACGTCAAACGCGGCGTCTGGGAGGCCGGCGGGCTGCCGCTCGAATTCCCCTCGATGTCGCTCGGCGAAACCCAGATGCGGCCGACTACGATGCTGTTCCGCAATCTGCTCGCCATGGAGGTGGAAGAATCCATCCGCGCCAATCCGATCGACGGCGTCGTGCTCTTGGGCGGTTGCGACAAGACCACGCCGGGCCAGTTGATGGGTGCGGCGAGTGTCGATCTTCCGACCATCGTGGTGTCGTCGGGACCGATGCTGAACGGTAAGTATCGCGGCTGCGATATCGGTTCGGGGACGTCGGTGTGGAAATTCTCCGAAGCCGTGCGCGCCGGCGAAATGCAGCTGAAGGATTTCATGGCGGCCGAAAGCGGCCTGTCGCGCAGTCCGGGCACCTGCATGACCATGGGAACGGCTTCCACATTCGCCTGCGTGGTCGAAGCTATGGGCCTCGCCCTGCCCTTCAACGCCACCATCCCGGCGGTGGATGCACGCCGGCGCGTGCTCGCGCATCTTTCGGGCCGCGCCATCGTGGCGGCGGTAAAAAACGACATCCGCCTGTCGAAGATCCTGACCCGCGCGGCGATCGAAAACGCCATTCGCACGGTGGCGGCGATCGGCGGATCGACTAATGTCGTGCTGCATCTTCTGGCCATCGCAGGGCGCCTCGGCATACCGCTGGAGCTCACCGATTTCGATCGCTTGTCGAGCGACATTCCTCTGCTCGTTGATTTGCAGCCCTCGGGCACACACCTGATGGAGGATTTCCATTATGCCGGTGGCCTGCCCGCCGCCCTGAAACAGATCGCCGCAAAACTGCATCTCGATGCGCCGACGGTGGCAGGATCGACACTCGGCGCCATCATCGCCGACGCCGAATGCTTCAATGACGATGTGATCCGCGCGCTCGACCGACCGGTGCGGCCCGACTCCGGTATATGGGTCTTGTACGGCAACCTGTGCCCCGGCGGCGCGATCATGAAACCGAGCGCAGCCGGCGAGACGCTTTACCACCACCGCGGTCGCGCCGTCGTGTTCGAAACCATCGAAGATTACAAAGCCAGGATCGACGCCCCCGATCTCGCGGTCGACAAGGATTCGATCCTGGTGCTGAAAGGGTGCGGTCCGAAGGGTTATCCCGGCATGCCCGAAGTCGGAAACCTGCCTTTGCCGAAGCGGCTCCTCGCCGCAGGCATCAAGGACATGGTTCGCATTTCGGATGCGCGCATGAGCGGAACGGCGTTTGGTAGCGTTATCTTACACGTCACGCCAGAATCCGAAGCCGGTGGACCGCTCGCAATCGTTCAAACCGGCGATGAAATTGCACTCGACGGTCCCGGACGGACGCTGACGTTATTGTTGTCCGATCAAGACATTGAAGAACGCCTCGCCGCATGGCGCAAGATGAGGCCTGCGCAACCGTACAAACGTGGCTATTATCGACTTTACGTGGAACACGTTCTGCAGGCTGACAAAGGATGCGACTTAGACTTCCTGGTCGGCGGCAGTGGCTCGACCGTGGTCCGTGAATCGCACTAGAGGACGAATAACCAACACCAGCGAGCCAGTGCGCTGGCCGAATTAAGGGGGAAGTAATGCACCTCGCCAACATGCACCTGACACCGCTCGATATCGGGCTGGTGTGTGCCTATTTCATTTTCATTTTCGTGCTGGCGCAGTTCGTCAGCCGCGAGAAGAAAGGGCACCAGAAAGACTCAAAGGACTACTTCCTCGCTTCGCGCGCGC